>DATBKR010000358.1:0-6631 GCA_036555805.1 Hyphomicrobiaceae bacterium
ATGTGTGCTCGGCACGGTGCTCCAACACCATCCGCACCGCGCGCTCACGCACCTCGGCCGAGAACCTCGGGGATGTCTTGTGATTCGTCATAGCTCCAATCTCTCAAGATCTGGAGCCTCCGACAAACCCGGAGCGGTTCAATAGCAGCAGCCTTCTCATGCTTGGTCGGTGTCCGCTTCTCGCTGATCCAAGGAAACCTTTTCGGATCGACGGCCTGTAGGATCGTCTCAAGTATTCGCTGGGCGGCGTCTGCGTCCTTGGCCACCACAGTCGGTGCGAGTGAGGCCTCGGCCAAAACCTTGAGGTCGTCTTCGGAGATCGGCGGGGCGGCCAGATAGCGCAGCGCATCTCCGAGGCCCGTTTGGAAGATTTCTGCCACCTTGGCGGTGTCAAGGCTGCAAGATCGGCGACGCCATGCATATCGAGCAGCTGGCGGAATTCATCGGCTTTCTGGTCAAAAGTCTCCTTCCACTTCTCAAGTGGCTCTCTGAGGCGCTCCTCGCGGAATATCTCGCGGGCTCTGCGCGTTTCAGCGGTCAGCTGCTCGGCCGTCCAGTGGGGCGCGGGCTTCATGCTTCAGCAGGCTTTGTCAGAGACCGAGGAATGGGCAGACGCTCGACCTCGCGTGGCTCAAATTTGGTCAAGCCCCCAGCATAGGTACGCCCCTGCCCCATGCTGACGTTTGATCGAAGCCATTGCACGAGATCGTCAAGAACACGCTGCGGCAATCCTTCGCGAGGATAGAGGCCATGGGCAATGTTGATGTGGTGAGCGCCGGCCAGATTGCGCACAAAGGCGGGGGGGCGGCGGGCCATGTAGGTGACCAGAATGGGGGCGGGCGGCTTCAGTTCAACGCTCCACCAGGCGCGACGGTGACGCGCGATGTAGCCCTCGTCCGCTCCCTGGCGCTTAGCCCAGGCAAGGAAGGCCTCCACCGCCGCGCGGTGCCTTGCATCGAGTTCGTCGAGATCGACGGGAATATCGATGACGCACCTCAGATCGTGAGTGCGGTCGAGCGACTCCCCCGCGTTGATTAGCTCTCGTGCTTTTGTGATCGCCGGTTTCAACAGGTCTGTAGGGAGGCCAGCGCTGTGCGGTCCCGCAATCCAAATATCGTTGGCGCCTGTGACTTGCCCGCGATGAACGCGACACAACTCCCCCAGCTCCATGTGACCAGACGGCGGTACCTTTGTCGGCTTGACGATGATCGACCAGCGCGCCGCAGCGGCGACCTGTTGCCACGGGACCAGAGCGCCGGTGGACAAGGAGCTAAGTGCCGAAAGAGAGCTGATGGCCTTCACACGGAGATGTCGGGAACGCCGACCGATCTTGAAACAGGTGATAGCGCCGGTGGTTGCGGCATCATCAAACGGCATGGCCCGCGAGTCCAAGACGTTCAGGGCGACGCCACCAAGACGCCCGGCGAGAAGCTGGCGCAGAGCACTTCCATAGTTGACGTCGAGCCACTCGGCAGAGGTAACGAAGGCGCCGAAGTCATCATCCTGAGCGAGTTCGAGAGTGCGAACGAAAAAGTGCACGTGCATGCCGGCGAGCTTGCTCGCCTTCACGCCCTGCCGTCGCGCGGCGATCGCGAACCAATCCTTCCAGCCTTCAGAGATATCATGATGGCGGACATACGGCGGATTGCCGACGAAAAGTGACCTCCCGGCTATCGAAAGCAGCTCAGCGCGTCGGTAGTCGTCGACTATGACGCGAGATCGGTCCGTAAAGCCGAGCACCGCGAGATTTGCCCTGAGCATGAGGGCTGCAATGGGGTCGATTTCAATTGCGACCAGGTGTGCCTTTGGGAAACGCTTACCCGCGGCGAGGAGAAAGCGGCCCGATCCGGCTCCCGGATCCACAACGCGCGCCGGCACCGCCTGCTTGGCGGCCCATTGGAGCATTGACGCAATGATCGGACCCGGCGTGTACGTCGCTCCGAGAGGACGACGGATTTCCGGCGCATTGATCGCGCGAAATGCGTCGCCGAGGGGATCATGCCCCGCGCGAATGACCTTGGTGATGGTCGCCAAGAGCCTGTCGTCGCGGCAAGGAGCCACGCGAGCCGCCAGATCACGTTCGCTTTGGCTCAACTCGTGCTCTGCTCTGATCAGTGCCTGCGCAACCGAGACCAGCTGCGGCGTTGTTGTGATCGCGCCGTTGATGTTGTTCTTACGATCCTGCCGCGGCGTTGCCACGCGCCCAGCCAAGTTACTTCGTCCAAGCTCATGCCTTCCGGTGAGGCGGCGCTTCCTGCCAACCGTCTCCAGGCCGCGTGGTGTCGGCGCCATTGCACTTTGCCTCCCCACGATAGCGAATCCCCGCAAGATCTGCAGGTGTCGTGCCTCGGCCTTGATTAGGCCCCGCTCAAGCATCACCACGCGCTCTTCAGTTATTCCGAAGAGCGAAACGATGTCCCGGAGGCTGAGGCCAGCGCGCTCACGCAGTACGGAGAATGGCATCCCTCCACTCTGGCTCACCGAATCGTCCCCCATTGTAGCGGTAAGCTGGCAACCATGCGCAGGCACTTCTCGATCTCATTTTCTTCAGATGTCTGCTGTTGTCAAATGCTCATCCCCAAGGATGGCGCCATCCCCGGCCCCGCCCGAGCCGCTGCCCGACGACATGACCTACGATGCCGCCAGGCGGCGTCTCCACATGGGCAAGGGCTTCGACGACAAACTACCACCCGAGGTGCGGGCTAATGAGGTCTCGGGCATGAACGTGCTGCGTCAGTGGTTCAGCTACCGCAAGCGCGACCGCGCCCCATTATCGGCGACCGCCGCAAGCCTCGCCGTTGCCTACGGCTGGCCGGGCGACCTCACAGACGAGCAGAACCTGGAGCGCCTGTTCAGGCTGAACCAGGAGCGGGCCGTTGCCCAATGACGTCATCCCTGCGCCGCTCGCGCGCGAAGCGGGCGCGCGGGACCAGGCCGGGATCCAGCTCACCGGTCACGCGGGGCGGCGAGGTGCAGGGATCGCGGCCTTCGCCGCGATGACGTTGAGATGCGGACAGAGCAGAGCAGGGGGAAGCAGGCGGCGGGACTGTGGAACCGAAGATTGGGTCAAGCGAAGCGCAAGACCCAACACAGATCACGAGTACAGCCTCGGTTGTGTTGGGTCATCGCTGCGCTCGACCCGACCTACGATTCTCCTGGAGCGGCGCTGGACTTTATCCCCCACGCATGAATTTGGATGTCTGTCTTGGCAAGCAAGGCCGAGGAGCTCGGCGCCATTCAGCTGCTGCGCGACTTCTCGGCTTGATGCCGCCAGTGTGCGCGCGGCAGCCCTGGGCGGCACGGCTGGCACGCGCATTCCTGCGCCGATGGGTGCTCGCGCTGCGGCCAGCGTCCTGCTACACGCGGGGGGCGCGATCCATGACACAGCCCCCCGAACCTCCCGTCCCCGGCCGCCTCGGCGGCCGATCCCCGCTGCAGCAGTGGGGCATCCTGGTTGCCGGCTCGGCGGGGCTGGCGGCGCTGTTCGAGCTCGCCGGCCTGCCGGCCGCCTTGCTGATGGGGCCGATGATCGCGGGCATCGCGCTCGCCACCAACGGCGGCGGCATCCGCGTGCCGAGGCTGCCCGCGCAGGTGGCGCAGGCGGTGGTGGGCTGCCTGGTGGCGCGCGCCATCACCGGCGATATCGTGCTGACGTTCCTGCGCGACTGGCCGCTGTTTCTCGGCGTGGTGCTGGTCGTCATCGCCACCAGCAGCATTCTCGGCTGGACCATGGGCCGCCGCGAGGTGGTGCCGGGGACCACGGCGGTGTGGGGGACGGCACCCGGCGCCGCCTCGGTGATGATGGTGCTGGCCGGCGCGTTCGGGGCGGACCCGCGGCTGGTGGCGTTCATGCAGTACGTGCGGGTGGTGTGCGTCGCCGGGCTCGCTTCGGTGGTCGGGCGGCTGTGGGTGGGGCCGGCAGCGCTGGCCGGTCAGCGCGTCGCGTGGTTTCCGGCGGTGCCCCTGGGGGACTTCGCGGTTACGCTGGCCATCGCCGCCGCGGGCGTGGCCGCCAGCGCGGGCTTGCGCCTCGCCGGCGGCGCCCTGCTGGTGCCGATGATCGCGGGCGCCCTCGCCGAGAGCACCGGGCTCGCCCACATCACCCTGCCGCCAGCGCTGCTGGCGGCGAGCTACGCGCTGCTCGGCTGGAGCGTCGGCCTGGGCTTCACGCGGGCGATCCTGGTGCACGCGCGGCGCGCGCTGCCGCAGGTGCTGCTGGCAACGTTGATCCTGATCGCGGTGTGCGGGGCCCTTGCGTTCATCCTCGTGGAGGCAGCCGGTGTGGATCCGCTCAGCGCGTATCTCGCCACCAGCCCGGGCGGCATGGACACGGTGGCCATCATCGCCGCTTCGAGCAGCGTCGACCTGCCGTTCGTGATGGCGCTGCAGACGGTGCGCTTCGTGATCGTGCTGTTCGCCGGGCCGCCGCTGGCGCGGCTCATCGCTGGGCGAATGGGAAGTAGGGAGTAGGGAGTAGGGAGTGGGGAGTGGGGAATGGCGTAGTCTGGAGAACGGCCCCACTCCCGACTCCCCATTCCCTACTCCCCATCCCTGCCCCGCGCGGAGCCTATTGCGGGCACTTGTCCGCGAGCGTATCGACGGCGGCGTAGAACTCCTGGCCGTCGGGGGAATTCTCGTCGAGCTCGTCGCCCACGTCCCAGGCGGCGCCGAAGTCCGAACCGATCTTGGTGACGAGATCCTCGATCTGCTTCTGCGTGGCAGGGTCCTCCTTGTCGCCGGCTTCCTGCAGCAGCTTGTTGAGCTGGCAGAACAGCTTGAGCTTCTCCCCGTCGTTCCCCACCGCCTGGATCGCCTTGATGGCCGCGTCCACCTGCGGGCTGGCGGCCGGTGCCGCGCCGGCGCCGAGCAAAGCCGCCGCCCAGACCCCCAGACCGGCCGCAAGGCAGGCAACGAGACGGGCCAAGGGAATGCGCTTCATGAGGACCTCCTGGTTTCGTTGTGGCCGCCCCCGGCCCCGGCGCACTGATAGCGCCGCGTGGCCGCGGTGTCACGCCGCTCCGGTCGCGCCTCGGCGAATCCGACACGGACGTGGCAAAACCATGGTCGAGTGGCGGCCCCGGCGGTTTTACGCGGTTTTGCGCTTGCCATCCCTTTCAGGTTTTGGCTTAAGTAGCGCCGCAACGCGACGGCGGGTGGCAGAAATCCCGCTGCAACCGGGCATCGAGCCAGCTCCGTGAGCCGCAACCGCTCCACCGCTGCCCCGATCGAGGCTGGGACGCTTCCCGGCCTGACAGCGCTCGGCCGGTTGCTCGGCTCGGCCCTCGGTTCGACTCTGGGCCTGCTTCTGCTTACCAGCCCCTGAGCATCGGCAGTCCCCGCACCGGCACGCGGGACGGGCGCTCAGGGGATCGCAAGACAAGAGCCCAATCCCGTTGCAACGCCGCCGCCACCAGCGCGCGCGGCCGATCCAAGGAAAGCATCCGATGTCCCAGCAGCCCCGACAGCCCGAGAGCGCGGCCGCGGCCAGGCAGCAGGCCGCCGTCACCGACAACAGCTCTGACCGCGTCTTCATCTTCGACACCACGCTGCGCGACGGCGAGCAGTGCCCCGGCGCCACCATGACCTTCGAGGAGAAGCTGGAGGTGGCGCAGTTCCTCGACGACATGGGCGTCGACATCATCGAGGCCGGCTTTCCCATCGCCAGCGAGGGGGACTTCGCGGCGGTCTCGGAGATCGCCAGGCGCGTGAAGCGCGCGGTGGTGTGCGGGCTCTCGCGCGCCGGCGAGGCCGACATCGACCGGGCGGGCGAGGCCGTGAAGGGGGCGCGCCGCCCGCGCATCCACACCTTCCTCTCCACCTCGCCGGTGCACCGCAAGTACAAGCTGCAGAAGTCGGCCGAGCAGGTGCTGGAGATGGTGCAGTTCCAGGTCACCCGCGCCCGCAACTGGGTGGAGGACGTGGAGTGGTCGGCCGAGGACGCCACCCGCACCGAGATCGACTATCTCTGCCGCTGCGTGGAGACCGCCATCAAGGCCGGCGCCGGCACCATCAACCTGCCGGACACGGTGGGCTACGCCACGCCCGAGGAATACTACGAGATGTTCCGCACGGTGATGGAGAAGGTGCCGGGCTCGGAGAAGGCGATCTTCTCGGTGCACTGCCACAACGACCTGGGAATGGCGGTGGCCAACTCGCTGGCCGGCGTGCGCGCCGGCTGCCGGCAGGTGGAATGCACCATCAACGGCATCGGCGAGCGCGCCGGCAACGCGGCGCTGGAAGAGATCGTGATGGCCATCAAGACGCGGGGGGACGTGCTGCCCTACCACGTCGGCATCGACGCCAAGCAGCTCAACCGCGCCTCCAAGCTGGTCTCCGCCGCCACCTCGTTCCCGGTGCAGTACAACAAGGCGATCGTCGGCCGGAACGCCTTCGCGCACGAAAGCGGCATCCACCAGGACGGCATGCTGAAGCACACCCAGACCTACGAGATCATGACGCCGGAGTCGGTGGGCGTCAGCAAGACCTCGCTGGTGATGGGCAAGCACTCGGGCCGCAACGCCTTCCGGGTGAAGCTCAAGGAGCTGGGCTACGAGCTGGGCGAGAACGCCTTCGAGGACGCCTTCAACCGCTTCAAGGCGCTGGCCGACCGCAAGAAGCATGTCTACGACGA
>DATBKR010000359.1:0-4167 GCA_036555805.1 Hyphomicrobiaceae bacterium
GGCAGCCGATGGAAAGATCGCCTTGTGATTGGCCGCGTACACCGCGGTCAGGAAGATGGCGAGCAGGCCGGTAATGCCGAGCATGACGCCGCTGAAGAGGTAGCGGTCGCGGCCCTTCTGCTCGTAGTCGATGGCGTTCCAGAGATAGACCCCGGTGATGCGGTCGGAGGCCAGCTCGGCGACGTAGGTGACGGTGCGACCTGGCTCGAGCGTGATGCGGAACACGTCGGCGCGGTCGCTCTTGATGCGCTCGGGCGCGTAGCCGCGCGAGTAGGCGATCTTCTCGATGCGGCGGGCGTCGAGGTCCGGCATGAACAGCCCGGACGCCGCCGGGTTGTAGCGGTCCACCACCAGCCAGCGCTCGATCTGCTTGTCGGACGTGTTGCGCAGCGCGAACGCGAACCAGCCGGGCTTGGTGCCGGGCGTGGAGGCGCTTGCGGTCCAGCTCTGGGAGACGCCATCGGCGTCGGGTACGGTGTCGATGGTGATCTGGTCGCTCGGCGCATGGAATTCGCCCAGGACGAAGATGTCGAGGCGCTCGCTGTCGTTGTTGACGTCGATGGCCTTGAGGGCCGCGGCGGCGGGCGCGGCGTGGATGAGGAAAGCGGCCAGCAGCACCGCCGCGGCGCATACGGCGCGGCAAAGGCTCGTGATGCCGGGCGGGGCTGCCCTCCTGCGGCGCCCGAGCATCAAGCCCTCGCCGGCTCGGTTCGGGAATCGTCGTACAGCCGCGCGTAGAGATCGTGGTCCTGCCAGCGGCCGTCGATCTTGAGGTATTGGCGCGCGCGCCCTTCGCGCCTGAACCCCGCCTTGAAGAGCACTCGCGCGGAGGCGGCGTTGCCCGGCAGGCAGGCGGCTTCCAGCCGGTTGAGCCTGAGCGAGGCGAACGCGAACCGCGCTGCGGCACACACGGCGTCGGTCATGTAACCGCGCCCGGCGAAGGTCGCGCCGATCCAGTAGCCCACCGACGCCGACTGCGCCACGCCGCGCCGGACGTTGGAGATGTTGAGCCCGCCCAGGAGCCTGAGGGGCGTTTCACCGAAGATCAGATAGGCGTAGGCCAGGTCGTCGCGCACCTCCCGCTGCGATTGACGGAGCCGCCGGCGGAAGGAGGACTTGGTCAACTCGTCGCGCGACCACTGCGGCTCCCAGGGCGCGAGGTGATGTCGGCTCAGCGCGCGCAGTTCGGCCCAGGCCGCGTAGTCCTGCATGGTGGGATAGCGCAGGTACACGCGGGCACCGCGGATGTCGGCATCCGGCTCGATACTGGGCGAGGGTCTCAGGAAGGCCATCGCGTCATCCGTTCGCGCCGCCCGCCGCGCCGAGCACCATGCGCTCGGCCAGATCCGCGTAGGCGGCCCCCTTGCGGCCGGCGCCCACCACCGTGATGGCCGGCTTGCACGCGCTCATGAGCCCGGCGGCAAGCATGCGCGCCGCCTCGGGCGTGACCGCCTCGATGCGCGCGACGACCTCCTTGGTGTCGATAAGGCGGTCGAACAGCAAGAGCTGCCGCGCCATGTACTCGGCGCGCGCGGAGGAGCTTTCGAGGCCCATCAGCATGCCTGCCTTGATCTGCGCCTTGGCACGTGCCACCTCCGATTGCGTCGGCGCCTCGGCGGCCGCACGCTTCAACTCGGACGACACAACTTCAATGAGTTTGGCCATCATGTCAGGTCCAGTGGCCGCGTGAATCGTGAACAGGCCCGAGTCGGCCAGAGCCCAATAGCTGGAATAGATCGAATAGCAAAGCCCGCGCCGCTCTCTCACCTCCTGAAACAACCGCGACGACATCCCGCCGCCGAACAGCGCCGAAAACACCTGGGCCGTATAATAGCCGTCGTGCGCGTAGGACGGCCCTTCGAACGCCAACAGAAGATGGCTTTGCTCGAACGGCTTGGCGGACGTGCGCGTGCCTCCGCCGTAGCGTGCCGGCTCGAATCTGCCCCCTTCGCCGCCATTCATGCGGCCGAATAGGGCTTCAGCATGGCGGACGAGCTGGCCGTGCTCGATCTTGCCTGCGGCCGACAGCACCATGCGGTTGGCGCTGTAGTTGGCGTTGAGGAACCGGCGCAGGTCGGCCGGCTTGAACCCGCGTACGCTGGCCGCCGTGCCGAGGATCGGCCGCCCGATCGCCTGATCGGGGAAGGCCACCTCCTGCAACAGCTCGTAGGCGATCTCGTCGGGGCTGTCGCGGGTGGCCGCGATCTCCTGCAGGATCACCTCGCGCTCGCGCTCCAGCTCCTCCTCGGAGTGGCGCGGGCTCTGCAGGATGTCGGCCAGGATGTCGAGCGCGAGCGGGATATCGCCGACCAGAATGCGCGAGTAGTAGGCCGTGGTCTCCAGGCTGGTGGCGGCGTTGAGCTCTCCCCCCACGGCCTCGATCTCCTCGGCGATGGCGAGCGCCGTGCGCCGCTCCGTGCCCTTGAAGGCCATGTGCTCCAACAGATGCGAGATGCCCTGCTCAGGGGCCGTCTCGTGGCGCGCGCCCACGCCCACCCAGATGCCCATCGAGACGGTCTCCAGGTGCGGCATGTGGCAGGAGACGACCCGCATGCCGTTGGGCAGCCTGGTCTCGTGGATGGTCATTGGGCGGCTCCTTTGCGGCCCTGGGCCCGCTGCGAGACGAAGCGCTGGACGGCGGTGAGATCGTTGGGCAGCACGGTCATCCTTTCCGGATCGGTCTTGAGGGAGGCCAGCCGTGGCGGCAGCGCGGGCCGCTCGCCCGTGATGTCAGCGATGGCGTCCGGGAATTTGGCGGGGCTCGCCGTGGCGAGCACGACGTGGGGCGCGGCGCCTGTCTTCAGGGTCTTCTCCGCCGCGACGACGCCGCAGGCGGTGTGCGGGTCGAGCAGGTAGCCGCTCGCGGCCCTCACACGCCGGATGCAGGCGGTCGCCTCGTCGGTCGTTGCGGTGGCGGCGTCGAAATCGGCGCGCAGGCGCGCCAACACCTTCTCGGACAGCTCGAAGCGCCCGGATTGGGCCAGCGCGCCCATGCGGCCGCGCACCCAGGCGGCGTCGCGGTTGCTCGCTTCGAACAGGTAGCGCTCGAAGTTGGAGGAGACCTGGATGTCCATGGATGGCGAGGCGGTGGGCATGACGCCGCGCACCTCGCAGGTGCCCGTGGCCCAGGTGCGGCGCAGGATGTCGTTGTCGTTGGTGGCGATCGCCAGCCGCTCAACCGGCAGCCCCATGCGCTTGGCCGCGTAGCCCGCGAGGATATCGCCGAAGTTGCCGGTGGGCACCGCGAACGAGACCTGGCGATGCGGCGCGCCCCGCGCCGCCGCCGCAACGAAGTAGTACGTGATCTGAGCCGCCACCCGCGCCCAGTTGATGGAGTTGACGCCGGCCAGCGCCACGCGGTCGCGGAAGGCCAGGTCGTTGAACATGGCCTTCACCAGCGCCTGGCAGTCGTCGAAGGTGCCGTCGATGGCGACGGCGTGCACGTTGGGCTCGGTGGCGGTCGTCATCATGCGCCGCTGCACGTCGGAGACACGGCCCTCGGGGAACAGCACGACGGCCTCCACGCGCCGGGAGCCGCGGAACGCCTCGATGGCCGCGCCGCCGGTGTCACCCGAAGTGGCGCCCACGACGGTGACGCGCTCGCCGCGCGCGGCCAGCACGCGGTCCATCAGCCGCGCCACCAGCTGCATGGCCACGTCCTTGAAGGCGAGCGTCGGGCCGTGGAACAGCTCCAGCACCCAGAGGTTGCGGTCGATCTGTACGAGCGGCGTCACGGCCGGGTGGCCGAAACGGGCATAGGCGTCGCGGGCGAGCGCCAGCAGTTCCTCGTGCGGGATCGAGCCGCCTACGTACTGCTCCAGCACCGCGGTGGCCACCTCGGCGAACGCCCGGCCGGGGAAGGCCGCAATGGCCTCGGGGCGCAGATGCGGCCAAGCCTCCGGCACGTAGAGGCCGCCGTCGCGGGCGAGGCCGGCCAGCAGGGCATCCTCGAAGCCCAGCTTGGGCGCTTCGCCTCTGGTGCTGACGTACCGCACGGGGGGTGGAACTCTCGCGTCGGGGGGAGAAAGCTGACGGCTGCACCCTAGGCCGCAAGCCGGACCTGAACAAGGCGGTTGACGGCCGTGCGGCAACCGGCCGACTGCAGATCTAGGAGGCGGCCCGTAAGCGGCTGACGACAAATGACAAATATACTCCTGCCAGAGCTGC
>DATBKR010000360.1:0-9446 GCA_036555805.1 Hyphomicrobiaceae bacterium
CCAGCTGTGCGGCCTGGTGCGGGAGTTCGCCAGCCAGGAGGCCGACGTTCTCCTGCAGTCGCTGCAGGAACAGCCGCGCCAGTGGACTTGGCGCTGCGATGTGATACCGCTGCGCGAGCAGATGGAGGCCGCCTACCTCGCAACCTTCGAGCAGGCGGCCAGGGACATCGACCGCGTCGAGCAGTTTCTCTACCCCCAGTTGCGACTCATCGTTTCTTCCCTTCTCCCCAACTACCACGGAGATCTGCTCGAGGTCCCGGCCTGGCCGGAAGGACTGCTGCCCTCGGTGACGCCGCTCGGGGACAAGGTCACCATGGACCTCGGGGTGAAGTGGTGGCGCCGATGGTTTGCCTCTCGCAAGCTCGCGAAAGGACGTGCTAACCATTTGCGGTGCCTAATAGAAGAGGACTTCCTGCAGATAGCCGAAGAGCTGGTGGGGGAGGCCGAAGCGCACCTGTCGGAGCGCGTCGACTACATCATGCGCAGGGTCAACGCCATCAGCAACGGACTGCGCGCCGGGGTGGATCGCCGCACCGCGAATCTGGCAAGGGAGCAGGAGCAGCTCAACGGCCCCGTAGACCAGCACGGCCTGGAGCGCTTCGAGGTAGAGCAGCAGCAGCGGGCCAGCGCCTGCGCCGAGAGGCAGGCGGCGTTTACGGCGGTTCTCGCCGAGCTGCGGGTGGTGCTCGATGCGCTGGACGGCGCGCGGGGCGAGAGCGGAGGGGAATGAGCGAAATCGCACACGTCGGGCCGGACTGGGACTCGCGCCGCGGCTCCGGAGGCGCCGCGCGACTCGGCGAACCGCCCGTCGCGCCGGCCGGCGCCAAGCAGAGGCCCCTCCGTGTCGTCGTGATCGGCGAGTTCAACAGCGGCAAGACCTCGCTTGTGAACGCGCTGGTGGGCGCCAGCGTTCTGCCGGCGAGCTTCACAACGCACACGGCTTATCCGACCGTGGTGCGGTTCGCGCGCAGGCCCTCGCTGTCGGCCGAGATCGCCCAGCGCCGGCGCGTTCGGGTGGGCTGGGACGAACTCGACGGCGCCCCCTCGTGCCACATCCACCGGCTGCACGTGGGCATGCCGCTGGACCGGCTGCACACGCTGCGCGCTGTCGACACGCCCGGCCTCGACCTCGCCGACGACGTGCTGGCGGCGCGTACGCTGCGCGCCTGCCGCAGCGCCGACGCCGTGATCTGGTGCACGCCGGCCATGCAGGCCTGGAAGGCGAGCGAGCAGCAGGCCTGGCTCGCCCTGCCGGAGGCCGTGCGCGCCCGCGGCATTCTGGCCGTGACCTTCATGGACGCTCTGCGCTCGCCGGGCGATGCCGGCCGGCTCATGGCGCGGCTCAATGCCGACGCCGGGCCGCTGTTCCGCAAGATCGCTGCGACCTCCCGCGAGGCCTCCATCGCGCTGCTCGGCGATCCCGAGCCTTGCGGGGGGTAAACGGGGTCAGACCCCTCGCCGCCACCGCGTCGGGAACTGGGTCAGACCCCTCGCCGCCACCGCTTCGGATTTGCACTCAGGTCTGACGCGAGGGGTCTGACCCCTTGGCCCCCCTTCGCCCCCTGTGCGATCTGCGCAACCATGGTTGAGAACATCCGTTGGCGCCGTGGCGAAAGCCTGCTTAGATTCGGCCGCCGAGGTGTATTTTGCGGCAGGTTGGATGCTGGGGGACCGTTATGACTTCTCGGGTTGCATATTGGCTCGCGCCCGCCCTCATGGGCCTCGGTGCGACCGTCGCCGTGGCGGTCGAGCCCAATTGGGGCGACTGGGCCGAAGCCGCACGCAAGGCCCACCCCTTGGCCGGCGACTACTACGCCGTCACCCCGCTCGGCGGCGGCCCGGGCCGCGGACGCTATCCCCCCTCGCACCGGGGTCCCGCCCTGCGCAAGGAGCCCGATCAGCGGCCCTACATTGTCGTGCTCGGCGAGGTGCACGACAACCCGGCCCACCACCAGGTGCGGGCCTGGCTGATCGCGAACACGGCGAAGATGTATCCCGAGTGGCACCCCGCCATCGTGTTCGAGCAGATCGCCACCGATCGGCAGGCTGCGCTCGACAAGTTCAACGCTCAGGTACAGGCCGGCGACGCCTCGGCCACCGCCGACGAACTGCTGCGGCTCCTCGACTGGGACAAGAGCGGCTGGCCCCCGGCCAACATCTACAAGCCGCTGTTCGCCGCGGCGATCGCCGCCAAGCTGCCCATCTATGCCGGCGACCCGCCACGCGACGTGTTGCGCAGCGTGGCGAAGGGCGACATGGCGCCGGTGCCGCCGGAAGAGCGCGCCCGTCTGCGCCTCGACAGGACGATGCCGGCGTCGTTGCGGGAGGCCCTCGGCAGGGACTTGGCGGAGAGCCATTGCGGCGCCCTGCCACCGGAATCGGCCGACGGCATGGTGGCCGCGCAGCGCTACCACGATGCTCGCCTCGCCGACGCCGTGCTGGCGGCGGCGGAGCGGTACGGGTCGGCCATCCTGATCGCAGGCAACGGCCACGTGCGCACCGACCGCGGCGTGCCGTGGCATATCCGCGAGCGGGCGCCGCAGGCGAAAGTGGCGAGCGTCATGCTGCTGGAGGTCGAGGCCGGCAAGACCGATCCCGGCTCCTATGTGCCGCGCGATCCCGAAGGAGACCCCGCGGTGGATGCCCTGATCTTCACGCCCAGGGCGGAACGCAGCGACCCCTGCCAGAGCTTGCTCACGAACAAGGGCTAAGGTCCTACCCGTCATCCCGACCATGGGTTCCCTGGCGATGCGAGCCATCGGCGAGCAGCGCTCCGAACCGGGACCTCGGGAGGTTGCGAGTTGCTTCGCGTGGTCCCGGATAGCCTCGCCCCTGCGGGGCTCGGCTTCCGGGATGACAGGTGCGCGATCACCGCTGCACCGTTGTATCGCCGCGGGCTCTGGCCTTTGGCGCTGCGCTGCAATAAGAAACCGCCTCATGCCCAAGCGCGCGGATATCCAATCCATCCTCATCATCGGAGCCGGCCCCATCGTCATCGGGCAGGCCTGCGAGTTCGACTATTCCGGCACCCAGGCGTGCAAGGCGCTGAAGGACGAGGGCTACCGCATCGTTCTCGTCAACTCCAACCCGGCCACCATCATGACCGATCCGGAGCTGGCCGACGCCACCTATATCGAGCCGATCACGCCCGAGATCGTCGCCAAGATCATCGACAAGGAGCGCCCCGACGCGCTTCTGCCCACCATGGGCGGGCAGACGGCTCTCAACACCGCGCTGGCGCTGGCCAGATCCGGTGCGCTCGACCGCTTCGGCGTGGAAATGATCGGCGCCAAGGCGGACGCCATCGCCAAGGCCGAAGACCGCGAGCTGTTCCGCGAGGCCATGACCCGCCTCGGCCTGGCCACGCCCAAGTCGCGGCTGGCGCACAACCGCGAGGAGGCCATGGCGGCGCTGGAGTACGTGGGGCTGCCCGCCATCATCCGGCCATCCTTCACGCTCGGTGGTACCGGCGGCGGAGTCGCCTACAACCGCAAGGAGTTCATCGACATCGTCGAGGGCGGGCTCGACGCCTCGTTCGCGCGCCAGGTGCTGATCGAGGAGAGCGTGCTCGGCTGGAAGGAGTTCGAGATGGAGGTGATCCGCGACAAGGCGGACAACTGCATCATCGTCTGCTCCATCGAGAACGTCGATCCCATGGGCGTCCACACCGGCGACAGCATCACAGTGGCCCCTGCGCTCACGCTCACGGACAAGGAATACCAGATCATGCGCAACGCCTCGATCGCGGTGCTGCGCGAGATCGGGGTGGAGACCGGCGGCTCCAACGTGCAGTTCGCCATCAACCCCGACGACGGCCGCCTGGTCGTGATCGAGATGAACCCGCGCGTGTCGCGGTCCTCCGCGCTCGCCTCCAAGGCCACCGGCTTCCCCATCGCCAAGGTCGCCGCCAAGCTCGCGGTCGGCTACACGCTGGACGAGATCGAGAACGACATCACGGGCGGGGCTACGCCGGCCTCGTTCGAGCCCACCATCGACTACGTCGTCACCAAGATCCCGCGCTTTGCCTTCGAGAAGTTCCCGGGCGCCGAGCCCGTGCTCACCACCTCCATGAAATCCGTGGGCGAGGCGATGGCCATCGGCCGCACCTTCGCCGAGAGCCTGCAGAAGGCACTGCGCAGCCTGGAGACCGGGCTCACGGGTCTCGACGACATCGCCTTCGACGGCCTCGGCGCCGGCGACGACAAGAACATCGTGCGTGCCGCCCTCGGGGTGCCGACGCCCGACCGGCTGCTCAAGGTGGCCCAGGCCATGCGGCTGGGCGTGGACCACGAGGAGATCTACGGCTCCTGCCGCATCGACCGCTGGTTCCTTGAGCGCCTCCAGGAGATCGTCGACACCGAGGCGCGGGTACGCGCCCACGGCCTGCCGGAGACGCCGGCGCAATTGCGATCCCTGAAGGCCATGGGCTTTTCCGATGCCCGCTTGGCCAGGCTCGCCGGCCTCTCCGAACCGGAGGTGCGGCAGCGGCGCCGTGGGCTGGGGGTGCGCCCGGTCTACAAGCGCATCGACACGTGCGCGGCGGAGTTCGCCTCCCCCACCGCCTACATGTACTCGACCTATGAAAGCGGCCTCGACGGCGGCCGGCCTGCCTGCGAGGCGGCGCCCTCGGACCGCGACAAGACGATCATCCTGGGCGGCGGTCCCAACCGCATTGGCCAGGGCATCGAGTTCGACTACTGCTGCTGCCACGCCTGCTTCTCGCTAAGCGACGCAGGCGTCGAAACCATCATGATCAACTGCAACCCCGAGACGGTTTCGACCGACTACGATACCTCCGACCGCCTCTACTTCGAACCCCTGACGGCGGAGGACGTGCTGGAGATCATTGCCGTGGAGCAGTGCAAGGGACGGCTCAAGGGCGTGATCGTCCAGTTCGGCGGGCAGACTCCCCTCAAGCTGGCCAAGCCCCTCGAAGCGGCCGGCGTGCCGATCCTGGGCACCTCACCCGAGGCCATCGACCTGGCCGAGGACCGCGACCGCTTCAAGGCCCTCCTCACGCGGTTCGGCATCAAGCAGCCCGACAGCGGCATCGCCCGCTCCTTCGCCGAGGCGCGCGAGACGGCCCGAACGCTCGGCTATCCCCTATTGATCCGCCCCTCCTATGTGCTGGGCGGCCGCGGCATGGAGATCCTGGCCGAGCCCGGCGACCTCGACCGCTATCTCGCCAAGCTGGCCGCCATCCTCAACCGCCCCTCGGAGCTGGTGGTCTCCGAGGACCGTCCGCTGCTCATCGACCGCTACCTGAGCGGCGCCGTCGAGGTCGATGTGGACTGCCTGAGCGACGGCAAGGACACCTTCATCGCCGGCATCATGGAACACATCGAGGAGGCGGGCATCCACTCGGGCGACAGCGCCTGCTCGCTTCCCACCCACTCGCTGCCGCCCGAGGTCATCGCCCAGATCGAGCGCGAGACCGGCGACTTGGCGCTGGCCCTCGACGTTGTCGGCCTGATGAACGTGCAGTACGCGGTGAAGGATGGCGAGGTCTACGTGCTGGAGGTGAACCCGCGCGCCTCGCGCACGGTGCCGTTCGTGGCCAAGGTGATCGGCAAGCCCGTCGCCGGCGTCGCCGCCCGCATCATGAACGGGGAGCCGCTGGAGGCGTTCGGCCTGAAGCCGGTCAAGCTCGGGCACGTGGCCGTGAAGGAGGCCGTGTTCCCCTTCGCCCGCTTCCCGGGCGTCGATACCGTCCTCGGCCCCGAGATGCGCTCCACCGGCGAGGTGATGGGCATCGACCGCGACTACGCGCTGGCCTTCGCCAAGAGCCAGATCGGGGCCGGCAACATGCTGCCCCTCAACGGGACAGTATTCGTCTCGGTACGGGACGCTGACAAGGCGGGCGTGGTGGCGCCGATCCGGGAGCTGGCGCACATGGGCTTCCGTATCGTGGCCACGCGCGGCACCAAGCGGGCGCTGGACGCCCATGGCATCCCCTGCGAGCAGGTCAACAAGGTGCTGGAAGGCCGGCCCCACATCGTCGATTTCATGAAGAACGGCGAGGTGAGCCTCGTCTTCAACACCACGGAGGGCGCCAAGGCGTTAGCCGATTCCAAAGATATCCGGCGCACAGCCCTATTGCATCACATCCCCTACTACACCACATTGGCCGGAGCGCTCGCCGCGACGCATGCCGTCAAGGCGCTGGCTGCGGGCACCCTGAACGTCGCCCCCCTGCAGTCCTACATAAACCAGGCTTCTGAGGGCGTTGCGCCCGGCCCCTGCTAAGGGCTGGCCAAAGCCGGAATTTTGAGTGACACTGACGGGATTCTGCGCGCCGCATTGGGAACCTCCCCCGGAGCACAGGCGAACCACCCGGAGCATACGCGAGTGACCATCATGGAAAAGGTGCCGATGACCATGGAGGGTTATCGCAAGCTCGAAGCAGAGCTGCACCGCCTCAAGGTCGAGGAGCGCCCGCGCATCATCCAGCAGATCGCGGAGGCGCGCGATCACGGCGACCTGTCGGAGAACGCAGAATATCATGCCGCCAAGGAGGCGCAGGGCCTGAACGAGGCCAGGGTGGCCGAGCTGGAGGACAAGCTCGCGCGTGCCGAGATCATCGATCCGTCCAAGCTGTCCGGCACAACTGTGAAATTCGGCGCCACCGTGACGCTGGAGGACGAGGATTCCGGCGAGAAGGTGAAATACAAGATCGTCGGCGAGGACGAGGCGGACCTCAAGGCCGGCAAGATCTCCATCAACTCGCCCATCGCGCGCGCGCTCATCGGCAAGTCCAAGGGCGACAACGCCGAGGTGACGACGCCCAAGAGCGCACGCAGCTTCGAGATACTCAAGGTGGAGTTCAAGTAGGTCCCGGGAGAGGCCGAGAGCATCGCCGGACATCCACCAAGCCGCAACATTCGCTCGAATGTCGACTCGGGGCATGCGTGGGCCAGCACCGGGGACGTGGGCAGCCACCGCCTGACCGGCCGAAAGTCCCCCGGAACGCCACGGATGACCTGGGATGGTGCGGTCGAGAGGACTCGAACCTCCACGCCTTGCGGCGCCAACCCCTCAAGCTGGTGCGTCTACCAATTCCGCCACGACCGCCCTTGATTTCATTAGTCTTTTTTTAGGTCTCTGTCACCACCTCCGTCACTGAACACCGTTCCCGTCATCGTCCCCGTCATCGTTTCGGCTTGTTCCGTGGACACCCTGAAGTCCGCCAACGCGTCTACTGGAACGAGGACAAGGCAACGCTTCCTATCAGGTTTGATGTGGAACGCCTATCCCCGCTTCGCCACAGAGCGGGGCGCAGGCTTCGCGGGAGCGGCCCCCGCGAGTTTCTACGTCCTGGCTTCCCACACGGTTCCGCTCGCTGTTGCCTCTACCGTCCCGCAGCGCCCTCCCCGACCACCACGAACGGCGCCCAGAAGGCCGGATGGGCCTCCTCGGGTGCACCCTTTTCGATCAGCGCGAGCATCGAGCGGCGCATCGCCTCAGCGCGGCCCACCTTCGGGTCGTTGGCCATCTCGCGGACGGCGCCCGTGATCAGCTTCACGGTCGCTTCCGAGTCCACGGCCCAATGCGACACCAGCAGAGATCGTGCCCCGGCGTAGATGAATGCCCGCCCCAGGCCAGACAGCGCCTCGGCGTTGGCGGCACCGCCTGCTGCGGTGTTGCAGGCTGAGAGCACAACCCAGTCGGCGTCGAGTTTGAGGGCGGCAATCTCGGAAGCGGACAAGTAGCCGTCGTCCTCCTCGGTCGCCGTGGCGGGCGGCGTCAGGATCAGGCCGGGCTCCTGGCCCTTGGCCAGCTCGCCGGCCAGCGCACCGTGCGTCGCGAAGTGGACCATGCGATACTTGGCCAATTCGCCAGCATCGCTGAGCCGCTTGACCTCGCGCTCCGTCGCTTGGCTTCCCAGATGGATGTCATGCGCAGCGTCCGCCTTGACGGCTCGCGCAACGTCGCACAGCTCGTCGGCGGTCTCGGGCAGCGGCACCTGACCCTTGAGGTACACGACATCGGCCAAGCCCCGCGTCTCCACGCGCACCCCACCACGATGCGGGCCGCTATGCGCAGCTATGCGTAGTGGGCTCGTCTCCGGGCAGTGCTGCTTAGCGCGTGCCTCCTTGGCCCGCGGCGCGTCATCCTTGGCACCATCGAGCAGCGGATTACCGAAGCCGATCATGGGCCGCGGCGCGATACTGGGCTTCCCGACGCGGCGCAGGGCCTTGAGCGAGGAGACGGCGGGCAGGACGGTGACGGCGTGCTCGCGGGCAAGCCAGGCAGCGGCGCGGTGGTCGCCGGAAGTGGGGAGCTTGGTCACGAGCACCTGGAAGGGGAGCTGTGTCAGCGGGCCGGACGGCACGATCAGCAAGTCCTTGCCCTTGATCAGGTCCTGCACGTCTCCGAGCAGGGCCATGTACAGCTTGTGGGCGCGGGCGTGGTCGAAGGGCAGCGGATCGGGCGTCTTGTCGGGTGTCGGCATCTCCAGGGCGGTGGCGCACTGCTCCTTCCCCGCACCGTCCCACGCCGTGGCATCGAGGCCACATCGGAGTGCCCTCACCTCGCGTGTGAGCGCGGCCGTGCCGAGGTCCGAGCGCACCCAGCGCACCTCCGACTTCGTCACGACCCAGATGAAGCTCTCCTCGGGGAGTGGCTTCTCCTCGGGGGTGTCGAGGAACAAGACCAGTGCTTCGGCAGGGCCGAGCTGGGCTTGGACCTCCGCGACAGATGCAGGGGTTGGGCTCGCGAGTGTCGCGTAGTCCGGGAAATCCTTCGCAAGGCGGACATTGAGTTCACCGAGGCGGGCGTCGATGGCTGCGAGGCGGTCGCTCAGCATCGTCTCGGTCGCAGAACTACGCTTCGCGGGTTCACTTGCCTTGGCCGCGATCAGCAACTTGTCCTTGGCCTGCCACTCGCCCACGAGGTCCTGGCGTTCACGCACAACGGCCCCAAGCTCGGGCGAGCCCTTCGCAGATCGGGCCGCCATCTGCGCCATTGAGGCTGCCGCGTCCGATGACAGCGCCCATTGCGCCGTTTGGAACATCTCTGCTGCGGACTGCGATGGACTACGGCTCTCAACCGGCAGACGGCGGGTCGCCCTGACGAGGTCCGTGAATTGCCAGCTCAATCGCTGTGGTTCTCCCTTGGATGAACCCTCTGCGGCGCCCGAGAGACCGCGCTCGGCGCGACGTTTGATCACGCTTGTGCTGCGGTTCCAGTAGCCGACTGCTTGGGCCCAGTCGCCCCGGCTGAGTGCGAGCGTCGCCAGATTGTCGAGCACGGTGGCAACGCTCAGGTGCTCAGGCCCCAGGACTCTCTCGAAGATCGCCAAGGTGCGCCGATAGAACGGCTCGGCTTCGGCGTAGCGGCCTTGATCCTGATACAGCCGGGCCAAGTTGTTGTAGGAGGCGCCTACCTCGAAGTGCTCCGGCCCCAGCGACTTTTCGCGGATCGCCAAGCTGCGCCTATACAGCGGC
>DATBKR010000361.1:0-1548 GCA_036555805.1 Hyphomicrobiaceae bacterium
CCGATCCGACGCACGCCTCTGTCGAGGTCTTGCCAGCAAGGGGCCGTCCACATATGGGTCCCGGATATTCCGCTTCGCGGAATTCCGGGATGACAGCGACATTCCTGTCATTCCCGCTGCGCTCAATTCCAGACCACTGACACAAGGGGCCTGACCCCCTTTGGACCAGCTCCTCCAGCACCTCCTGAACGCGTTCATCCTGGGCGGCACCTACGCGCTGCTGGGCATCGGCCTGACACTGATCTTCGGCATCATGCGCGTGGTGAACTTCGCGCACGGCGAGCTCTACGCCTTCGGCGCCTACATGATGTACCTGTGGGTGATGGTGGCGGGGGCGAACTTCTACATCGCGCTGCCGCTCGCCGTGCTGCTGGGCGTCGCCCTGGGTGCGCTGATCGAGCTCGTTCTCCTGCGCCGCCTGCAGGGCGCCGACATCGATACCACAATGCTGGTGATGATCGGCGCCTGGATCGCGCTGCAGAACATGGAGCAGCTCACGTGGTCCGGCGTCGCCAAGTCGATCACGGCGCCGTTCCCGTCCGCGCCGCTGGTGCTGGGGGCGGTCTCGGTATCGTGGAACCGCCTGTTCGTGTTCGCGGTGGCGCTGGCGCTGATTGCAGCCACCCACGCGCTCATCAACCGCACCCGGATGGGCAAGGCCATGCGCGCAACCTTCCAGGACCGGGAGACCGCTGCGCTGATGGGCGTGGACATCGGCCGGGTGCACACGGCCACCTTCGCGCTTGGCTCGGGGCTCGCGGCCGCGGCGGGGGCGCTGCTCGGCCCGGTGTTCGTGGTCACTCCGACCATGGGCGATCTCGCCTCGCTCAAGGCGTTCGCCATCGTCATCCTCGGCGGGCTCGGCAGCATCCCCGGCGCAACGCTGGGCGGGTTCATCCTCGCTTTCATCGAGGAGCTGGGCGCGAGCTACGTCTCCTCCGGCTACCGCGACGCCATGGGCTTCCTCCTCATCATCGCCATTCTGCTCGTCAAGCCAACCGGCCTGTTCGCCCGGAAGGAACGGATCGGGTGAAGCGCGCCCTCACCATCGCCTGGCTCGCCTTCCTGGTCTCCGTCCCGTCGTGGCTGACCAGCCTCTACGTGCTGCACGTTCTGGTGATGACGGGCATCTTCATCATCGCCGCCATGAGCCTCAATCTGCTGCTCGGCTACACCGGCCAGCTGAGCCTCGGCCACGTGGCGTTCTTCGGCATCGGCGCTTATGCCTCGAGCCTCGTCTCGCTCGGCTTCTCCGTGCACCTGCTCCCCGATTGGGAAGTGACCCTCGATCCGAAGCCCGTTTGGCTTGCGATGCCGTTCGGCATTGCGCTGGCGGGCCTGTGTGGCTGGGCCATCGGCCGCGTCTCGTTCAAAGTGCGTGGCGCCTACTTCGTCATCGTCACGGTCAGCTTCGCCGAGGTCGTCCGGCTGGTGGCCCTGAACTGGGTGGAACTGACCCAGGGACCGATGGCCCTCAACAACATCCCCTATCTCTGGTTAGGCATTCCCGGCCTCATCGAGATCTCCTTCCTCAGGAAGCCCGCCAAC
>DATBKR010000362.1:0-2348 GCA_036555805.1 Hyphomicrobiaceae bacterium
CCTGCACGAAGAACAGGCGCGCGGCCGAGCAGCGCTGGCCGGCCGAATCGAAGGCGGAGCGCACCACGTCGCGGATCGCCTGCTCGGGCAGCGCGCTGGAATCGGCGATCATGGCGTTGAGCCCGCCGGTCTCGGCGATGAACGGCACTACGGGCCCACGCCGTTCCGCAAGCGCGCTCTGGATGGCCCAGCCGGTGGCATTGGAGCCCGTGAAGGCGACGCCCGCCACGCGCGGGTGCTTGACCAGGGCGGCGCCGACCGCGCCGTCGCCGGGCAGCAGCTGCAGGACGCCGGGCGGCAGGCCCGCCTCGCTGAGAAGCTCCGCGGCCAGGAACGCGACGATGGGCGTCTGCTCGGCGGGCTTGGCGAGCACCGGATTGCCGGCCGCCAGCGCCGCCGCCACCTGACCGGTGAAGATCGCGAGCGGGAAATTCCAGGGCGAGATGCAGGCGAACGGCCCGCGCCCGCGCAGTTCCAGCAGGCTGGTCTCGCCGGTCGGCCCCCTGAGCGAGACCGGACCCGAGAACAGCCGGCGTGCCTCCGCCGCATAGTAGCGCAGGAAATCGACGGCCTCGCGCACGTCGCCCAGCGCGGTCCCCAGCGTCTTGCCCGCCTCGCGCACGATCACCGCCATCAGGCGCTCGCAGTCGCGCTCGTAAAGGTCGGCCGCCCGCTCCAGGATCTCGGCCCGCGCCGGGCCGCCCAGCCGGTCCCAGGCGTGCGCCACCCGCTCGGCGCCGGCGATGGCCTGCGCGATGACGGCCGCATCGGCCGGGCGTACCGTGCCGATCCGTTGACGCCGGTCGTGCGGGCAAAGGACGAGCCGCTCCGGACCGCCCCCCGTCAACGCCCTGCCGTCCACGACGGGCGCGGCGGCGAACGGCGCCTTCAGCTCGGTGCCGATGCCGGTGAGGAGGGCCTGGCGCACGGCCGGCTGGTCGAGCGCCATGCCGCGGCTGTTGGCGCGTCCGGGCAGGTAGATGTCAGGCGGGCGCGGCAGCGGCGGCTGCGGCGCCCGGCTTGCGCGCTCCGCCTCGATGGCCGCCATGGTATCGCGGACGATCTGCTCGATCGGCGCGGCGGCGTCGGCGAGGCGGTTCACGAAGGAGGTGTTGGCCCCGTTCTCCAGGAGGCGCCGCACCAGATAGGCCACCAGATCCTCGTGCGGGCCCACCGGCGCGTAGATGCGGCAGACGGCGCCAAGGCTGCCGTCGCCGGTCACCTCCTCGTAGATCGCCTCGCCCATGCCGTGCAGGCGCTGGAACTCGAACGCCCCGGCGTCCGGCGCGACCACGCCGGCGGCGGCGATCGACAGCGCGTTGTGGGTGGCGAGCTGCGGCAGGAACGCCGCGGGATCGGAGAGGATGAGGCGCATGCACGCGAGCCAGGAGAGATCGGTGTGGACCTTGCGCGTCAGCACCGGATAGTCGGCGAGCCCCCGCTCCTGCGCCCACTTGATTTCGCTGTCCCAGTAGGCGCCCTTGACCAGGCGCACGGGGATCGGCTTGCCCGCGTCCTGCGCCAGCCGGCGCAGCCAGCGCAGCACCGGGATGGCGCGCTTGCCGTAGGCCTGCACCGCGAGGCCCAGGCCGGGCCAGCCCTCGAGGGCGGGATCGGAGAACGCCGCGGCGAACATCGTGAGCGTGGGATCGAGGCGGTCCTGCTCCTCGGCGTCCACAGTGAGGCCGAGGCCGTTGCGGCGCGCCGCAATCGCAAGCTCCACCAGGCGCGGCTTGAGCTCGTGCAGCAGGCGCTCCTCCTTGCCCGCATCGAAGCGTGGGTGCAGGGCGGAGAGCTTCACCGACAGGCCGGGGCGCGCTATCAGCTCCTGCCGGCTCAGGGTGCCGCGGCCCTCGGGGTGCGCTCGACCGATGGCATCGGCGGCGCCCATGTAGCGGCCGAAATACCTGTCGGCATCGGCGGCCGTGCACGCGCGCTCGCCCAGCATGTCGTAGGAGAAGCGGTAGCCCTTGGCTTCCATCGGTGCTGCGCGAACCAGCGCCTCCTCGATGGTGCGGCCCAGAACGAAGCTGTCGGCCAGGATGCGCATGGCCTGGCGCAGGGCCTGGCGGATCACCGGCTCCCCCGACCGGCTCACGAGCCGCTTGAGGACGGCGGCGGGCCCGCTGCCCTTGTCCTGGCCCAGCCGCACCACGCCGCCCGTGACCATCAGGCCGAACGTTGAGGCGTTGACGAACAGGCTGTCTGACTGCCCGAGGTGCCGCATCCAGTGGCCGCCGCCGATCTTCTCGGCGATCAGCGCGTCCACCGTGCCCTTGTCGGGAATGCGCAGGAGCGCCTCGGCGAGGCACAGCAGGATCACGCCCTCGTCCGAGGAGAGCCCGTAC
>DATBKR010000363.1:0-4467 GCA_036555805.1 Hyphomicrobiaceae bacterium
GTCGTTGATGTAGCCGTTGCCGCCGAGCAACTGTACAGCGTCGAGGGCGATCTGCGTTGCCTTCTCGGCGGCGTAGAGGATGGCGCCGGCAGCGTCCTTGCGCGTGGCCTCACCGCGGTCGCAGGCCCTGGCCACGGCGTACACGTAGGCCTTGCACGCGTTCATGGTGGTGTACATGTCGGCGAGCTTGCCCTGGACGAGCTGGAACTCGCCGATCGGCTGGCCGAATTGCTTGCGCTGGTGCACGTAGGGGATCGCCACGTCGAGCGCCGCCTGCATGATGCCGAGCGGGCCCGCCGCCAGCACGGCACGCTCGTAGTCGAGCCCGCTCATCAGCACGTTGACACCCTTGCCGGGCTCGCCCAGCACGTTCTCCTCGGGCACCTCGCAGTCGTCGAAGATCAGCTCGCCCGTATCGGAGCCGCGCATGCCGAGCTTGTCGAGCTTCTGCGCGGTAGCGAACCCCTTGAAGCCCTTCTCGATCAGCAACGCGGTGATGCCGCGCGGGCCCGCCGCCGGATCGGACTTCGCGTACACCACCAGGACATCGGCGCAAGGCCCGTTGGTGATCCAGAACTTGGTGCCGTTGAGGACATAGCGGTCGCCCGTCTTGTCCGCCCTGAGCTTCATGGACACCACGTCCGAACCCGCGCCCGCCTCCGACATGGCCAGCGCGCCCACGTGCTCGCCCGAGATCAGCTTCGGCAGGTACTTCCGCTTCTGCGCGTCGGTGCCGTTGCGGCGGATCTGGTTGACGCAGAGGTTGGAGTGCGCGCCGTAGGAGAGGCCGACCGAAGCCGAGCCGCGGCTGATCTCCTCCACGGCCACGCAGTGCTCAAGGTAGCCGAGGCCAGAACCGCCGTACTCCTCCTCTACGGTGATGCCGTGCAGGCCGAGCGCGCCGAGCTTGGGCCAGAGCTGGCGCGGGAACTCGTTCGTCTTGTCGATGTCGGCGGCGACGGGCGCAATCTCGTCGGCGGTAAAGCCGCGCACGCTGGCCCTTAGCCGGTCGGCGGTCTCGCCGAGGTCGAAGTTGAGGGCGGGGAAGTCGTTGGGGATCATCGGGCGCTCCCTCGTGGCGTTCGCGGTCGGTAGTGTATCATGGCGCTGCCGCAAAACGGGATTCTCGAACCGGCATGAGCACTGAGACGTCGAGCCCGTCCGCCGTTCCCTGGCCGCCGCTCCTGATCCTGGCGGTGCTGGCGACCGGCTGGCTGGCGGGCCGACTCTATCCGCTGCCGTGGCCGGGGCTCGACGATTGGCCGGCCCGCCTCGTCGGCTACGGCCTCGGCATCGCTGGCATCGCGCTCGTGGCCTGGTCCATGGCGACGCTCCGTCGCGCCGGCACCACGGTGCGGCCCAACCAGGGCGCCGGCCGGCTCGTCACCGACGGCCCGTTCCGCTGGCGGCGCAATCCGATCTACATGGGCGACGTGCTGATCCTGCTCGGCCTCGCCGAATTGACCCACAACGTTTGGTTCATAATCCTGTCCCCTGTGTTCGCCCTCGCGGTGTTCCGGCTTGCGATCCTGCCCGAGGAGCGGCATCTGGAGGAGCGGTTCGGGCAGGCCTATCGCGACTACAAGCAACGCACGCGGCGGTGGTTCTGAGACGCGGGACCGGTTCTGAGACGCGGGACTCGAGACGGGGGGACGATGTCCAACGACGAGCGCGAGGAGGAGCGCGCGTTCCTGGAGGGGCTGAAGGCCCGCACGGGGCGCGATCTGGCCGAGTGGATGGCGGCGATCGCGGCGCAGGGCTCCGGCGACAAGAACGAGATCATCGACTGGCTGCGTACCCAGGGCCTGCCGTTCGCGCGCGCCTCGTGGCTGGAGCGCATCCACCGCAACGGCGGCAAGCCGATCCATGCCGACGGCGCGGCCGATACGCGGCCCGAGGGCGCGCCGGCCGCGAGCGCCCTGGCCGTGGAGCGCCCGGCGGCGACGAGCCGGCCGTCGTCAGCGCCTCGGCCGTCTCCCGTGCCGAAGGCCGAGTCCGATGCGAAGCCGTCCATACAGGTGGCGCAGGACCTGGAAAAACTGCTGTCCGCGGCCAAAGGCTACCGCCCGCTCTATTACATGCTGGAGAGCGAGATCCGCGGGGCCATCCCCGATGCCGTGTTCGCGGCGCGGGACCGCTACGTGTCCATCGGCGCGCCGGGCGAGTTCGCAGCCGTCACGCTGCACCCGACAGAGGTCCGATTGGGCCTCGATCTCGGCGACCGGCCCTACGACGCGCAGGTGCAGAAAGCCAAGCTGCGCGGGCCCGGCGCCGCCATCGCGCACATGATCGTACTCACCGACGCCCGGCAGGTGAACGATGCGCTGCTGGCGCTGGTCCACAGCGCCTGCCGGCGCGTGAACGGCGCGCCAAAAACGGTGGGTTACGCGCTGTCGCGCTGACCTACCCTACAACAAATCACTTCAACTTTGGCGGACTGGTGCGCGCGTCCAGGCACTTCCCGCCTTTCCAATAGCGGTACTGGCCGCACGTCTTGTAGCCGCTGCGGTAGTAGTAGCGCTTCGCACGCGGCGCGGGCTTCGCCGCCCGATGAGGCGGTTTGAGCTGATCGCTCCTGCTGCCGCCCATTTGAGCGAACGTGGGGGCCGAGCCGCCAAGGACGAGAGCCGCCGCGGCGGCCGCCCACAGCATCCAACGCATGGCTTGCCTCCTTTCGAGGTGACGGTCGTCAAACCGCCTTCGCCCACGCCAGGTTCCGTGGACGGCTCGTCCGGCGGGCGCCGGAACGCCTCCAACCCGCCCCTTAACCCCGAAAACGCCCAAGATCCGTGGCCTTCGGCGGGGTTAACCTCGTCTTCACTCAAGCCTGTGCTGCCGAATTTGGGCCTAAACTTGCATGTAGCACACGATTAGCTAGCCCACGGTTAGCACACTGCGGACGCGTGCCTTGGGGGGCCGCGCGAGGCTTGGAGGGAGCAACACGTGATCTGGAAGCGCGTTGGCGGTGCGGCCGCCGTGGTCTGCTTGTGCGCGGCCGTGGATGCGGCGTCGGCCGATCCCGGCCCGGCCGTCGTTGCCAACGCTTCCGTCGGCCCCGCCACCGGTTCTGCCTCGGATTCGGGTAAGCGGCGCGAGAACATAGCCAAGCAGCGCGACGGCACGCTGCTGATCGCCGGGCGCTCGCTGCGCTGCGGCAAGACGCGCAACGTCCTCGACGCGCACCTGCCGAACCTGGGTCTGGCGGCGCCGGGCGTGGTCGTTTTCAACCCGCGCCAGCTCAACCGCTGGCCGGACACCGTGCGCCTGTTCGTCTTCCACCACGAATGCGGCCACCATCATGTCGGCGGCGACGAACTGGGGGCCGATTGCTGGGCCGTAAAACAGGGTGTGCGCCAGGGTTGGCTAGACCGGGACGGACTGGTCCAGGTTTGCCGCTCGTTCGGCAACGGCCCGGCCACTTCGACCCATCCCGCCAGCGCCAGCCGTTGCGCCAGCCTCAACCGCTGTTTTGCCACGGCCATGGCGTCGCTGGCCAAGGAGAAGGCCGCCGGCGCCACCAAGCAGGCGCAGGCGGGGGCGCCCGATACGGCGGCGCCCAAGCTTGTGCACGGTCCCACCCTCAAGCGCAGCGGCATGCGCCCGACCAGCAGCACCAGATAGCATCGCGCTCGGCGGCCCGGTTTGCGGCGCGGCTCGTTTCAGCGACCTGCGAACCGTGGCGTGCGGCGTTGGTTCACGGCCTCCACGCCTTCCTTGAAGTCGGCTGTCTGGCGCAGGCGCGTCTGCTTCTCCAACTCGATATCGGTGGCCGCCCGCACGCGCTCGGCGAGCCCGGCACGCAGGGTGGCGCGCGTCTCGATGACGCCCAGCGGCGCGTTCTCGGCGATCTCGGCGGCGAGCTTCTGCGCCGCCGCCCGCACCTCCTCGCGCGGCACCAGCACGTCGGCGAGGCCCATGCGCACGGCCTCATCGCCGGGCACGCGGCGGCTCGTGTAGAACATGAGCGCGGCCTTGGACGGCCCGATCAGGGCGGGCAGCGTGTACGTGAGCCCGAAGCCCGGATGGAACCCCAGGCGCGTGAAGTTGGCTGAGAAGCGGGCCTCGGGGCAGGTGACGCGCAGGTCCGGCACCAGCGCCAGGCCGAGGCCGCCGCCCACCGCCGGGCCGTGGATGGCACCGACCATGGGCTTGGCGGTCCGGAACAGGCGTACCGCCTCGATGTAGAGATGCCCGGCCTGGCCGGTCTCGGAGCGCTTGACCAGTGTGTCCTGCACGTCGGCGCCGCCGCCGAGTTTGGCCCCGGCGCAGAACGCCGTGCCCTGCGCGGCGAGCACGATGGCACGGCACGCCGGGTCCTGGTCCAGTGCCGCGCAGGCGTCGGCGATCTCGCGGATCAGGTCGATGTCGAAGAAGTTGTGCGGCGGCCGGCGGATCTCGATGGTCGCCACCATGGCGCCGTCGATGTCGACGCCGATGTCCTTGAACGGGCCCATGTGTGTCGGGGTC
>DATBKR010000364.1:0-8866 GCA_036555805.1 Hyphomicrobiaceae bacterium
CCCCGCCCACGACCCCACCAAGGCCTACGGCTTCGTCAACTGCGTGCTGAGCCTCGAAAACCTCTCGTCCTCGATCTGGACCTGGTACAAGGACGGCGACAGGTGGGCGGTGAAGAAGGTGATCGAGATCCCCGCCGAACCTGCCAGCGAAGACGACCTGCCGCCGCTGCTCAAGGGCTTCAAGGCGGTGCCGCCGCTGGTCACCGACATCGACTTGTCGATGGATGACAAGTTCCTCTATGTCGCCTGCTGGGGCACCGGCGACCTGCAGCAGTACGACGTGTCCGACCCGTTCAATCCCAAGCTCGCCGGCAAGGTCAGGATCGGTGGCATCGTCTCCAAGGCCGCGCATCCCGGTGCGAAGAATGGCGCCTTGAGTGGCGGTCCGCAGATGGTGGAGATCAGTCGCGACGGGCGGCGCGTGTACTTCACCAATTCGCTGTACGGTGCCATCGACTCGCAATTCTACCCTGACGGCATCGAGGGCTGGATGGTGAAGCTCGACGCCGCGCCCGAGGGCGGCATCGCCTTCGACGAGAAGTTCTTCGTCCGGTGGCCCGGCCCACACCGCCCGCACCAAGTGCGCCTGGAGGGCGGCGACTGCTCGTCGGATTCCTATTGTTATCCGTGAGGCGGCGTAGGTTGGGTCGAGCGGCAGCGAGACCCAACACGGGTTCGCATATGGCCGAACAGGTGTTGGGTCTGCGCTTCGCTTGACCCAACCTACACGAATCGCAGGACATGATGGACACGTGGCCAGCACTGTACCTTGCGGGGCTTGGCGCCTTTCACGGCCTCAACCCGGCGATGGGCTGGCTGTTCGCGGTGGCCCTGGGCCTGCACCGCCGGAGCCGGGCGACCGTGTTTGCGGCCCTGGTGCCCATCGCTATTGGCCACGCGCTGTCGATCGCGGCCGTGGCCGCCCTGCTCGTCACGGCCGGCGTGCTTGTACCGGGCAGCGCGGTGCGCATTGGCTCCGCCCTCCTCCTCCTCGCCTGGGCGCTCTACCACTGGCGTTTCGGCCACCGGCACCGCGTCCGTTTTGGCATGCAGGCGGGGCTCCTCGGCCTCGCCGCCTGGTCGTTCCTGATGGCCACGGCGCATGGGGCGGGCATCATGCTGTGGCCCGCCCTGATGCCCTTCTGCTTGCCCGACAGCGCCGGCGCCGGGGGGCCCGCCACGCCGATCGCCGCGGCCTCCGCCGGGGTCGGGGTGCACACCCTGGCCATGCTGACCACGACGGCTCTGGTGGCGCTGCTGGTGTACGAATGGGCCGGCGTCGGCGTCCTGCGCCGCGCCTGGCTCAACATGGACGCCCTGTGGACCCTGGCCCTGGCCGCGACCGCCGTGCTGCTGCTGGCGCTGCGCTAGGCAGGTTTGTCCGGGATTCCCAACGGCTGCCGAGTACGCGCCCGTGCTCAACGACATCGATGTGGTCTGGCACGATTTCAGCCTACAATCTCGCGCATCAGACGTTCACCGACACGCACGCTCTCGATCAGGCCATCCACGCCGCAGCCACAGCCTTGAATCGCGAGAGAAACCGCGATCTGCTGGGCAACTTGCGAATCTCTGCTTAGGTTTGCTCAAGACCTGGAACGCGAGGGTTTGCGAAAGCGGGGAGGACACCGGCGCAATGGCGACCTTTCTCATCTGCCACGGGGCTTGGTCGGCGGGCTGGGCCTGGAAGAAGGTGCGGCCGGTGCTGCGGGCGGCCGGCCACGAGGGGTTCACACCCACTTACACCGGCCTCGGCGAGCGCGCGCATCAGTCGAACCGCGCCATCACTCTCGACACGCACATCGCCGACGTGCTGGGCGTGATCGACTGCGAGGACCTGCGCGACATCGTTCTGGTGGGGCACAGCTACGGCGGCATGGTGGCCACCGGCGTGGCGGACCGCGTGCCGGAGCGCATCGCCAAGCTCGTCTACCTCGACGCCTTCGTGCCCGAGAGCGGCCAGAGCCTGTTCGACCTGCTGCCGGCCTCGGCGCGCGCCTCGCGCCAGGAGGCCGCGCTCGTGCAGGGGGACGGCTGGCTGTTGCCGCCCAACCCCTCGCCGCCCGATACCTCCCCGGAGGACCTGGCGTGGATCACCCCGCGGCGGCGCTGGCAGCCGACCGGCACGTTCACGCAGCCGATAGCCCTCCGCAACGCCGCGCCGCCTCCCCCGCGCACCTACATCTACTGCACGCGCATCGCGCCGGACGACACGTTCGGCCAGTTCGCGCGCCGCTTCCGCGCCGACCCGGCGTGGCGGTTCTACGAAATCGACGCCAGCCACAGTCCCAACGTGACGGCACCCGAGGCGCTCGTGCGCATCCTGGACCAGGTGGCGCGATGATGAGCGACGCCGGGCGGCGCATCCGGCCGCAAGACAGGGCGGGGCGAGGAATCGCCGCGCCCGAGCCTGGGCTCACGCCTGCCGAGCTCATTGCGCGGGCTGCGGCGCTGCGCGAGCGGGTGCGGGCGGAGCAGGACGCCTCGGAGGCGCGCGGATGCCACTCGCCCGAGCTGCAGGAGGCGTTCATCAGGGCCGGCTTCTTCCGGGCGCTGCAGCCCAGGCGCTTCGGCGGCTACGAGTTCGACTACACCACCTTCTACAAGGCGATGCTCGAGATCTCGCGCGGCGACCCGGCGGTAGGCTGGTGCCTCATCCTGGGCGCGACGCACTCCGCACAGGTGGCGTCGCACTGGCCGGAGCAGGCGCAAATCGAGCTGTTCGGCGCCGACGGGCACTTCATCGCCCCGCACCGTGCGCAGGGGCCGGCCGGCACCTGCCGCCGCGTGGACGGCGGATACCGCGTCGAGGGCGTGTGGAACTACGCCTCCGGTGTCCCCTACTCCACGCATTTCATCGGCAACGTCATGGTGGAGGGCACAGACGAGCAGGTGGTGTTCATCGTGCCGCGCGGCGGCTACGAGATCCTCGGCGACTGGGGCGGCGATGCCACGCTCGGCATGCGCGCCAGCGGCTCCAACAGCGTCAGGATCGAGGGCGCGTTCGTGCCGGCCCATTGGGTGGTGCCGATGGGGCGCGGACTGTGGTCGGCCGACGACGTGCCCGGTGGCACCTACGGCACGCGGCTGCACGGCAACCCAATGTATCTCGGCCGCATGATGGGACCCTACCACGCCTCGCTGGTGACCACGGTCATCGGCGCCGCCAGGGCCGCGCTGGACGAGCTGGATGAGATCGCCAGGGCGCGCAAGACGCGCTTTCCGCCCATCGTGCCCTGGTATCAGGACGTGAACATCCAGCGCCCGTTCGGACAGGCGCTGCTGCTGGCCGACACCGCCGAGGCGACGCTCGTCAAGGCCTGCGAGATGTACATGGACTACTGCCGTCGCTGGGCCGCCGACGGTACGCCGTTCTCGGCCGAGGACAGCCTGCGGCTGTGGGGCGTGCTCATCACGGCCGGCGGCATGGCCTGCGATGCGGTCGAGCTGCTGTTCCGCGCCGCCAGCTCCGCCGCGGCCAAGAAGGGCCAGCGCATCGAGCGCTACTGGCGCGACTGCGCCATGTACCGCGGCCACAGCTCCGCCCAGTCCGCCACCTTCGCCACGGGCGTCGCGCGCGTGCACTTCGGCCTGCCCATGGGCATGTACGGGATCTAGCTAGGCCGCCGGCGCTTGGGGGCGGGCGCCGACTTCGGCCTATCGGCCGCGCGACGTACTGCGCAGCCAGACAGCCTGCCAGGCCTCGAACTCGCGCGGCCGGACCTGGTAGCGGGCGAAGTTGCCCTCGTGGATGGACATGAGCTCGGTCTCCGCGATCTCGACGAAGCGGGCGCGCTCGGTCCCCGAGAGGTGGCCTGCCGCCCATGCCGCGATGTGCGCCGCTGCCGCCTTCTGGTCCATCGGTTTGCGGATCACCTCCGCTACCACCTGCTTCAGGGCATGCCGGTGGCGCAGCCGGAACAGGTCGGGCTCGCCCGTGGTCTGCCGGATGGCGGCGTAGCGTGCGGCGGAGCGCTCGTAGGCCCACAGGAACACGTCCCTGAGGAGATCGATGCGGTTCAGCTCGTACACGCCGAGCACGCCCCAGGTGTAGGTGTCGTCGGGCACGTCGACGAACGAGATGGGCGCCAGGTTGCGGCGGATGAGCGGGATGTTGGCCGCCAGCCGCGACACGCGCTTGTTCACGTCCTCGAAGGGCTGCAGATAGGGCAGCTGCACCATGACGAAGAACGCCTGCTCGAACGGGTCCTCGAGGGCCTGGGCCTTGTCCAGCAGCTCGTTGAAGCACTCGTTGAGCAGCGGTGGGATGTCGAGGGGGTGAAAGACCGAACTGCCGATGCTGACCGGGATGTGCCGCGCCCGGCCGGCTGCCGCCGGATCGGGCAGCAGGTTCTCCGCCAGCAGAGCGTGCAGGTTTAGGATGGTGTAGCGGTTGAAGGCGATGTCCTCGGCCGACTGCACCAGGAACTCGATGGCCGCCTTGTGGTTGAGGATCATCTGCGTGTCGATCGCGGCCTTGCCTTCCGCTGCTTCGCCCGCCTCGATGAGGCGCTGCGTGTCGAGCAGAGAATAGGTGTTGCCTTCGAGGCGGCTGGAGTTCCAGGACAGGTCGATGAGCAGTCGGTTGAGGATGCGCTGCGCATAGGTGCCGGCGCGCGGATCGGCGGCATCGACGGTCTTGCTGATTGCCTGCAGCCGCGCCTTGTCGACCGCGCCGAGATAGTTCGTGCGGTTCGGCCGGTAGGTGGAGAGGAACCGCCGGTTGTAGCCGACAGGCCTGCGGGCCGCGACCGGCCGCGTGACCAGGCGCAGGATCTCTCCTCCCGCCTGGGTGATGGGCACGGACGCGTCGCGCTGCGTCAGGGCGGGAGGGCCGTCCTCCGCCAATTCCAGCGCAGGGATCAGACGGTAGCGCGCGGCGCGCGACTCGCCCTCCTTGCGCACAAGGCCGTCCTCGACCATCTGCGCCAGACGGCGGATGAGGGTGCGCTCGGAAATAGGCAGAGCGGCAGCGGATCTCACCTGCTCGAGCGACGCGCCGTCCGGAAACTGTGCCAGCGCGCTGCGGAGCGCCGTGTAGTCCGACTCGTGCCGTGCGGTGATCATGGTTGTCGTCCTGGCAGTCAAATTGTCAATCAATGTCGATGTTGTTGTCACGCTGGCGGTAACTTGTCAATCACTAGTAGCTTAATTGCCAAATTGGCAGTCAAATCATGTGGATGACAAGGAGGTTTTCGTCGCCGACCAGGGGCCACGTCCCGGCACCTGATCGACCCCGGTGGCCGCTGGGTCTGACCCGATCACAGGAAGCTATACGGGTCGATGTCCACGGTGAGGCGCAGGTCTGCCATCGGCTTGGGCAGCGTGGCAAGCCATGCGCGCAGGTAGGCCTGCAGGTCGAGTTCGCGCGGGGCCTTCACCAGGAGCCGCCAGCGGTGGCGGCCGCGCACGACCGCGACGGGGGCCTCGGCGGGGCCCAGCACCTCGATACGAGCTGCGGGCGGAGCCAGGCGGCGCACGTCGCGGGCGTAGAGCTCGGCCAGGTCTTTGGCGCGCGCAGAGACGATCAGCGCGGCGAGGCGGCCGAAGGGCGGCAGCATGCCGGCCTGGCGATGGCGGATCTCGCTCGCGAGGAACGCCTCGCGGTCGCCGGTGACGATGGCGCGCATCACCGGATGCTCGGGGTTATAGCTCTGCACTAGGCCACGACCCTTGGCGAGCATGCGGCCGGCGCGCCCCGTCACTTGGTGCAGCAGCTGGAAGGTGCGCTCGGCCGCGCGCGGGTCGGCGCTGCCCAGCCCCAGGTCTCCGTCCACGATGCCGACCGTGGTGAGCCCAGGGAAGTTGTGGCCCTTGGCCACCATCTGCGTGCCGACGATGATGTCGGCCTCGCCGGCCTCGATCCGCTTGATGATGTCGCGCATCTCGGTGAGCGACGGGACGAGGTCGGAGGAGAGCAGCGCGAGGCGCGCGGCGGGAAAGCGCGCCGCCACCTCCTCGGCGATGCGTTCCACGCCGGGGCCGCAGGCCACCAGTGAGTCGGCCGCTCCGCAGGCGGGGCACTTGGCGGGCGGCGGCAGCGAGAAGCCGCAGTGGTGGCAGTTGAGGCGGTTGCGGTAGCGGTGCTCGACGAGCCAGGCCGTGCACTGGGGGCAGTCGAAGCGGTGACCGCACGCACGGCACAAGGTGAGGGGCGCGTAGCCGCGGCGGTTGAGGAACAGGAGCGCCTGCTGGCCCTCGTCCAGGGTCTCGTTGAGCGCCGCCATCAGCGTTGGCGACAGCCACTTGCCGGGCTCCGGAGGGTCCTTGCGCATGTCGATGGGCGTGACGGTCGGCAGCTCTGCGCCCGAATAGCGGCCGGGGAGGGCAAGGCTGCGGTAGCGCCCGGTGCGTGCGTTGACGTGGGTCTCGATGGAGGGCGTGGCCGAGGACAACACGATGGGCAGCTTGCCCAGGCTGGCGCGGGCCACGGCCATGTCGCGCGCCTGGTAGTGCACGCGATCCTCCTGCTTGAAGCTGCCGTCGTGCTCCTCGTCCACCACGATCAGGCCAAGGTTCGTGTACGGCAGGAACAAGGCGGAGCGGGCGCCCACCACCACGCGCGCCTCCCCGCTGGCCGCGCCGCGCCAGGCGCGGGCGCGCTCGGGCGCGGAGAGGGCGGAGTGCCATTCGACGGGCAGGCAGCCGAAGCGGGCCCTGAAGCGGTCCATGAACTGTCCGGTCAGCGCGATCTCCGGCAGCATGATGAGGGCCTGCACGCCCCGCGCGAGCGCGCGCGCCACCGCCTCGAAGTAGACCTCGGTCTTGCCCGAGCCGGTGACGCCGTCCAGCAGCGTCACCGAGAAGGCGCCCCCGGCGGCGGCCGCGAGGGCCCCCGCGGCCTGCGCCTGGGCGTCCGTGAGTTCCACCTTGGCGTGGGTTGGATTGGGCACCGGGAAACTGCGCTCGCCGACCGCCACCTCGACCAGCACGCCGGCCTCGATCAGGCCGTCGATCACGGCCGCGGAGCACTGCGCCGCGGCGGCGAGCGCGCTCTTGGCCCGCACCTGGCCGTCGGCCGCGGCCTTGAGGGCCCGCTGCCGCGCCGGTGTCATGCGCGGCGGTTCAGGGGCGCCTGGATTGAGCTGCACCCCGAACCGCGGCTTGGCCGGCTCGAATACCGTCGGCGCCCCCATCATCATGCGCACCACCATGCCGAGCGGCGTGAGGGTGTACCGGGAGATCCACTCGGCGAAGCGGAGCGAGAGCACGGGAACCGGTGGGACCTCCGGCAGCAGAGCCGCGACGGTCTTGAGCCTTTTGTCGGGCACAGGCTTACCGGGATCGCCGAACGGCGCGTCCCAGACCACGCCGATGCGGGTCTGGGGGCCGAAGGGGACCAGGACGAAAGCGCCAGGGGATACTGCGGTGCAGCCCGCCACGTCTGCGGGCAGAAGATAGTCGTAAGTCTGGTCGAGGGCGACCGGCAGCAGGATCGGCACTCGTGGCCCGCCGCGCGCAGCGACGGGAGCACTGTCATCGAGCTGTGCGAACAGGCTTTCCAAAGCGGGGCCCCGCAACTAGAAGCACGGCAAGATGTGGCCTTGCGGCCGAGAATTGGCCTGAGTCTCGGTTCGAGTCTCGATTTGAGTCTGGGCGAACGTAAGGCGAACGCTGCAGCGCGGGCAAGCGCCAAAGAAGGTGGAGAAGGGCATGAAGTTCTTCGTCGACACGGCGGATGTGGGCGAGATCAGGGAGCTGGCGGCGACCGGCCTCCTCGACGGCGTGACGACGAATCCCTCGCTGGTGGCCAAGGCCAAGCGCGACTTGAAGGAGATCATCGCCGAGATCTGCGAGGCGGTGCCGGGCCCGGTGAGCGCCGAGGTGGCCGCGACCGACCTCGACGGCATGCTGAGAGAGGGCCGCGCGCTCGCCCTGATCGCCACGAACGTCACGGTGAAGGTGCCGCTGACCTGGGACGGCCTCAAGGCGTGCCGCGCGCTTACGGCCGAGGGCACCATGGTGAACGTGACGCTGTGCTTCTCGGCCAACCAGGCGCTGCTGGCGGCCAAGGCGGGCGCGACCTTCATTTCCCCGTTCGTGGGCCGGCTCGACGATGCCGGCCAGGACGGCATGGAGCTGGTGCGCGAGATCCGGACCATCTACGACAATTACCCTGACCTCGGGACCCAGATCCTGGCCGCCTCCATCCGCCACGTCACCCATGTCAGGCAGGCCGCCATGATCGGCGCCGACGTGGCCACCGTGCCGCCAGCGGTGCTGCGCGCGCTGGTGCACCATCCGCTCACCGACAAGGGGCTCGAGCTGTTCCTCGACGACTGGCGCAAGACCGGGCAGCGGATCGTCTGAGGCCGCCGAATAGCGCGACTGCCCGCAACATAATGAGTCCAACAAAAAGACGCCGCTTCCTTGCGGAAGAAGCGTCCCAGGAATATCAGGCCCAATTGCTTGGCCGCGTGGGGGCCCTATCGTGAAAGCAGCAGGATCAGGCCTTCTGCAGTTGGCCCGCCTGCTTGCCGCGTCCGCGCTTATCGTCCTCGAGGACGAAGGTGACCCGGTCGCCCTCGTTCAGCGAGCGGATGCCCGCCTGCTCGAGCGCCGTGGCGTGCACGAACACGTCCTTGCCACCGCCCTCCGGCTGGATGAAGCCGTAGCCCTTGGCGGTGTTGAAGAATTTCACGGTACCTGTGACGCGCATGAGGGGAGTTCCTTTTCCCAGTGAAAGCGTGAGAGTCGCCGGTAGGTGAGAGCCGCACGCTCGGCTCGGTAGCTCAGACATGGGGAAGGCACACCGCCCAGTAGGGCAAGCAGCAAAACCACAGATCGTGAGGTAGCGCCCCCGCCAAGGGGCGCACCGGCTGCGGGCCTATATGGGCTGCGATGGCGGCGGAAGCAAGACACGGTT
>DATBKR010000365.1:0-11556 GCA_036555805.1 Hyphomicrobiaceae bacterium
GAAACTCGAGTCCTTCTCCTTGGCGATCGTCAGCCTGGCATCGCCGATGGCGATGTCGATGTCGGGCTGACACTTCGAGATGAACGTGAAGTTCTTCGGGTCCTTGGCGATCTTGATGACGGTCGGGTCGATCTCGAAGAACCGCCAAGTCTCGCCCTCGCGCTTGTGGCAGGAACTGGAGCCGGTGCCCAGGCCGACGATGCCGTAGCGGCCCTTCTCGCCCTTGGCGGCCAGGATCTCGCGCCGCTTGGCGATCGACTTCGCGATCGGGCTGCCGGGGTAGTAGTAGGTGGTTGGCACGGTGTCGTCCACCGGCTTGCCGTCCTCGTCGAAGAAGCGCTGCGAGCCATGCAGCGTGGTGCCATGCATCAGGACGTGGAAGGTGCCGTTGGGATCGGGCGCCTCCTGCACGCGGTAGACGCCGAAGAAGCTGCGCTGCGTCACCTGCGAGTCCGCCTTCCTGACGTTGGAGGGCAGCGACACGATCGTGATGAACATGAGTACGGCGGCAAGCAGCTGGCGCGGAGGCTTGTGGATGTTGGCCAGCAGGACCAACGCCAGAGCCCCGATCACGATCGGCGCCGGCCCCAGCCGTGCAAGGGAGGGGGGCAGGCTGAGGAAGCTGGCAAGCTTGGGCAGCCACAGGATGGCGAGGCCGCCTGCGGCAGCGATGAGCCACAGCGTGACCAGTTCGTCCTTCAGCTTCTCCGTGTCCTTGGGGAGGCTCAGGGCGCCGGGCCGGCACGCCATAGAGAGCGCGAGCAGCAGCGGATATTCGTAGATCTCGCTGAAGATCTTGGGCGCCACCAGCGCCGTAAACATGCCGCCCAGCGCGCCCCCGAACGACATCCAGAGATAGAACTCGGTGAGGTGCTGCGGCGCCGGGCGCGCCTCGTACAGTGTGCGATGCGCCAGCATGGCGGTCGTGAAGAAGACCGCCACACCTGTCGCGCTGGTCGCCATCCAGTTCTGGTTGCCGTACGGCGCCAGCGAGAACATCACCACCGCCAGCGCGATAAGGTGCAGGAACAGCAGAGCCTCGCGCGAGATCAGCGGCTCATCCCGGAACACCAGCACAAAAGTGAGCAGGTAGATCGCCAGCGGAAACACCCACAGGAGCGGGGCCGAGGCCACGTCCGTCGTGGTCTGCACGGTGAACGCCGTCAGCAGCGCCGCGGGCACGAAGGCGAGCCCGATCCAGCTCAGGCGGTTGATCCAGGTCGGCGCCGCCGCCGTCGCCACGGTCTCGCCGGCCGGCGGGGCAGCCGTCTCGGGCACGCCGCCCGCCTGCGCCCCGCGCATCAGGAAGAACGACGAGCCGATGGCCAGCACCAGCAGCACGTAGGCATAGGCCCACAGATGGCTCAGCTCGCTGAGGCCGAAGGTGGGCTCGAGGAAGAAAGGATAGCCCAGAAGCGCAATCAGACTGCCGAGGTTGCTGGCGGCGTACATGAAGTAGGGGTCGCGCGCGTTGGGATGGCCGCTGCGGGCGAACCACGCCTGCAGCAGCGGCGCATTGGCGGAGACCGCGACGAACGGCAGGCCGATCGAGGCCGCGAACATGCCGAGCTGCCACATGTAGGGATCGCCCTGGGGCGGGTCGCCCACCCAGGTGGCGATGCCGATGGGCAGGCAGATGAAGGCCAGCACGCACACCACGAGGTGGATGATGCCGGTAAGGTGCGGGGGCGCCTTGTTGATCAGGAGGTGGGCGTAGAGGTAGCCGACAAGCAGCGCGGCCTGGAAGAAGAACACCGACACCGACCACACCGACGGCGAGCCGCCCAGCACCGGCAGCGCCATCTTGGCGAACATCGGCTGGATCGCGAACAGCAAAAGTGCGGAGAGGAAGGTGGTGGCCGTGAACGTCCACATCATTGCCGGAGCGTTCTTGGCGAGATCGATCAGGATCGCAGGCAGCGTCCCGCCGGCGCTCTTGCCGATGCTGTTGTCGGTCATTCCCTTCAACCTTCCCCTTGATGAAACGAGCGCTCCGCTCGGGCTGGCGGCGGCGTGCTCTCTCGAACGCCCCGCAGCGGCAGACGTAGCTGCTGACGGTCAGTGCGGCGACAATCTCCCGGCCAAGTATTGGCCAAATCTGGGCACCGCGACCTCTTGGCCGTCCGTTTTGGCAGGACCGGACTTCGTGGGCTTTGGGTGCCGGCAGTCTGCAGGACCTACGCTCTCGTAAGCCTTTGCGCAGGACTATCGGTGGACAATGCGCCCCCCGACCTTCTCCAACGGCTTGGCTTCTAAGAGCAAAGCCGACGTGGCGTCAAGCCGTGGAGAAGGCGCAGCGCAGCTCAGGCCGGCTGGCGGCGTGCGGTTGCGACCAGCCACGCCATGCCCCGCTCGCGGCAGCCGTGGCAGCACAGGAGCGCTGCGAGGCGTATGCCCGCTTGGATACGCTACTGCGGCTTGCCGACCGGGGCAGTGGACGGTCTGGGCAGTACCGAGCCGGTGGCGATGGGGCCGGCGGCGCTCGGAATGTCGGGTCTGGAGGTGGAGTCGAGCAGCCATGCCATGCCGCCGAACCACCTGTCGTGCGGCAGCAACCGCTGGTTGAGGCCGACCCAGAGGGACCGAGAGGTGATATTGTCGAGGAAGACCCGCGCCGGCGGCGTCCACATGAACACCAGCGCCACCGCGGCTGCCATTGCGGCGGAATGGCCGAGGTGGCGGTAGTCGAACAGCTTGAGCGCGGTGCCAAAGGACGCCTTGACGCGGGTGTCCATAACGTCGACCGAGTAGATCTCGTCGAGGATCAGGTGCGTGAGATAGCCGGCACCCATGAAGGCGGCACCAAGCCAGGCCACGGCCGGGTCGCGGCCCAGCAGCTTGGAGAATACGCAGGCCGTTACGAGCGAGCAGAACACCAGGGCCAGCAGGGAATGCCAGATGCCGCGATGATAGCTGAACCGGAAGAACAGCTCCTTGCCGAAGTAGCGCACCAGCACGAGCGTCCCGAGCCAGAGGACCAGCATCTCGACGATGGAATACTTGCGGTCCAGGCCGAACAGCACCGCAAACGAGAAGAAGATGGCGAGGCCGGCGAACATGGCGCGGGCGGGCCGCGATTCCTCAAGGTCGATATCGGGCAGGACCGAGCCCAGCACGCCCGCCAGCGTCACTGCCACGATGTTCTCGGGGGCCACCATGTCTGCGGCGACCGTAACGGTGGCCAGCGCCCCGCTCACCACGGTGCCGACGGCGATATGCGTTGGAAAGTTGGCCATTCTGCGAGCCCTCCCAGCTCCAAGAGCCCAACGGCCGGACGCAAGGACGAACGGTGGCCGGCCAAGCCGGGACTTCGCGCGAGCCTGAGCAGATTCGTGGGCGCGCCGGTAGAGCGCGGGTGTGGAAAAGTCGCGCGAGCCGCGTCGCCCGTGACGCGGGCCCTGCGGCGGCGGGAGGGACAGCCGTGACGGCAACGACGCGCCCGGCGGGCGACAGGCTCAGGCTGGCCGCACTCGTCTCGATCGCGGTGGCGGCGGCTGTGCTCGGCCTCAAGTTCGCCGCCTACTGGCAGACGGGCAGCGCCGCGCTTTACTCGGACGCGCTGGAGAGCATCGTCAACCTGGTGACGGCGCTGGTTGCGCTCTATGCCATCCACATCGCGCACCAGCCCGCCGACCGGCGCCACCAGTTCGGTCACCACAAGGCCGAGTATTTTTCATCGGTGCTCGAAGGCGTGCTGATCGTGGTGGCCGCGCTGCTGATCCTGCACGAGGCCTACGACGCTTTTATCGCGCCGCGCACCTTGAGCCGCCTCACCGCGGGCCTGGGGCTCAATGCCGCGGCCACCGTGCTCAACGCGGTCTGGTGCGGGTTCCTGATCGGCTCGGGGCGCCGGCGGCGCTCGCCGGCGCTGGAAGCCGACGGCTGGCACCTGCTGACCGACGTGGCCACCTCCGTGGGGGTGCTGGCCGGGCTGGGGCTGGCGGTTCTCACCGGCTGGCAGGTCCTCGACCCGCTGCTAGCGGCATTGGTGGCCCTCAACATCCTGTGGGCGGGCTGGCGGATGGTGCGCGAATCGGTGGGCGGCCTGATGGACGAGGCGGTGACGGCGGAGGTGGCCTATCGCATCCGCCAGGTGATCGCCGCCAACGCAGCGGGCGCCATCGAGGCGCACGACGTACGCACGCGCCGGGCCGGGCACGTATCTTTCATCGAGTTCCATCTGGTCGTGCCGGGCGCCATGACGGTCGCCGCCTCGCACGCCATCTGCGACCGGCTGGAGGCGGCCCTGGCCGAGGCCGTGCCCGGCGCCCAGGTCCTGATTCACGTGGAGCCTGAGAAGGAGGCCAAGCGAGCGTTGCAGACGGCCGTCTAGGTCAACTATTTCGGGATGCGAAATGCGCGTTCGTCCTGCAAAAAGTGTTGACGGGGTGCATGCGTGCCGCTTACCTGCGACGGCGCGGGCACGGCACGGTGCACATGAGTGAGTATTCGCAAAATCACGGGTCAGCGCATGCGGGGGCGAGCGACAGGGCCGAGGCGGCGCCGCCGCAGGCCAAGACGGCCGCCGCCCGGCGACGCGACAGCGTCCAGTCGGTGGAGCGCGCGCTGGCGCTGGTCGATGTGCTGGCACGGTCGGCCGGCAGCCTGCAGCTTACCGAGCTGGCCCAGCAGGCGCAGCTCAACATCTCCACCGGGCATCACCTGCTGGCGACGCTGGTGAAATGGGGCTATGTGGCACGCTCCCCGGGCCGCCGCTATGCCCTCGGGGCGCGCGGGTTGCATCTGGCGCAGGCGTTCCTGAAGCAGGTGGACCTGCCGCGGCGCGCCCAGCCGCATGTGGACCGCATCGGCGAGGCAACGGGCGAGACGGTGCGCCTGGCGGTGCTGCAGGGCGATGCCGTGGTCACGCTGCTGAAGCGGGAGGGCCGTCACGCGGTGCGGGTGGGCACGGGCGCTGTGGGCTCGGTCGATGCCGCGCACGCCACCGCGTTGGGCAAGGCGATGCTGGCGTGGCTGCCCGAGCACGAGATCCGGCGCATCCTCGCGACCCGTGGGATGGCGGCGTTCACGCCCAACACGTTCACCGATGCCGACCTCATGATCGAGGAACTGCGGCTCGTGCGCCGGCATGGCCATGCCGTGGACCGCGAGGAGTACCAGCCGGGCGTCACCTGCGTCGGCGCGGCGGTGCGCAACCACCTGGGCACCGTAGTGGGCGCAATCAGCGCGTCGGCACCTGCATCGCGCGCGAACGACGCGCACCTGGCGCTGATGCGGGACAGCGTGATCGGCGCGGCCAGGGCGCTGGCGGCGGAGTTTGGCGAGCAGGGCCCGCAGACGGCCCATGCCGAGGGGGCACATCGCGCATGATGAGCGACAACGCGGTGCGTGCGCCCCCGGGCGTCGGCGCCGGCAGGGATCTTGCCGTCCCGGCCACCATGAAGGCCTGGGTGCTGAGCGGGCCGGGCGAGCTGGTCCTGCAGGACAAACCCGTGCCGGTGCCAGGAAAGGCCGAGGTGCTGGTGCGCATTGGTGCGGTCGCCATCTGTGCCACCGACCTCGACGTGATCGCGCACGGGCCGCCGGCCATGATCGAGGGCGGCCTGCCGTTCAACAAGGGCTTCACGCCTGGCCACGAGTACATGGGCACGGTGGTGGCGCTGGGCCCCGGCGTTGATGAGTACAAGGTAAGCCAGCGCGTGACGGTGGAGATCCACGCCGGCTGCGGTCAGTGCAAGCGCTGCCGCGAGGGCATGTACACCTCCTGCCACAACTACGGGCTCAACTACGGCGCCGTGGACAAGGGGCATCGCGCCAACGGCTTCACCACCGACGGCGGCTTCTGCGAGTACCAGGTCAACCATATCAACACGCTGATCGCGATCGCCGACGACATGTCGGACGAGGAGGCGACGCTGGTGGTCACCGCCGGCACGGCCATGTACGGCCTTACCGAGCTTGGCGGGCTGGTGGCCGGAGAGAGCGTGGTGGTGGTCGGGCCGGGGCCCATCGGCCTGCTGGGCGCCGGGGTGGCGAAGGCGCTGGGCGCCCACCCTGTGATCCTCACCGGCACGCGCGACAACCGGCTGCGGACCGGGCTGGAGCTGGGCGCCGACCACGTGGTCAACGTCACTCGCGAGGACCCGGTTGAGGCCGTGCGCCGGCTCAACGGCGGCAGGGGCGTCGATTACGTGCTGGAGTGCTCGGGCGCCCCCAACGCCGTCAACGAGGCGGCCCGCATGGTGAACCGCGGCGGGAAAATCTGCCTAGCCGCATTCCCGCACGAGCCGGTGCCGGTCGATATCGCCCACATCGTGCGCAACAACATCTATCTCTACGGCATCCGCGGCGAGGGCAAGAGCGCCACGCACCGGGCCGAGGCGTTCATGCGACAAAAGCGCTTCGATGCGACCAGGATCCACACCCATACCTTCGCCTTGGAAGACCTTCCGACCGCGATCCGTTACGCCAGGGACCGCGTGGAGGACGCCATCAAGGTGGTGGTGAAGGCGCGGGGCGCGGCCGTGCGCCGGGAGGCCGCGGAATAGGGCCCTGGCGCCGCATTCGCCTTGATTCCGGCCACGGCCTCGGCCATGACCGTGATCAGCGATGCGGTCGGCGTGCCGTCGGGGGCACTAACGGGTCTCGGAGCCGGCCGGGGGGCCGTACTCCGAGGCGAACCCGTACGGGAGCGCGGGACACGACCCGTGCGGGAACGAGGGAAGTTGGGTTGCGGGTGGCACACTAGACAGAGTGGAGAAACGAGCATGCGCATTTCTATTCGAAGCGTCGCACTTGCGGCGGCAGCTCTCGCAGCGATGGCAGTGCCGGGCTTCTGCCAGGATGGGCCGGCAAAGGCCGGCAAGCCAAAATCCGCTTCCGCGGCATCGGCCTTCCCCGAAGGGAAGCCCATCGAGATGGTGACGCTGTTCGGCGCCGCGAGCGCCTCGACCGCGACCGCACGCGTACTGGCTGACGGCATGGCCAAGGTGCTGGGCGTTCCCGTACCGATCGTCGACAAGCCCGGAGCCGGCGGCGCCACGGGCTATGTCTACCTGTCGACCCAGAAGCCCGACGGCCACTCGGTGGTATGGAGCTCGAATTCGATCTCGACCACCTTCCACAACGGTCAGCTGCCGTTCGACTACAAGAACTTCGAGCACGTCGCCCGCGTCACCGTCGAGAACCCGGCCCTCGCCGTGAAGGCGGACGCGCCGTGGAAGACGCTGAAGGAGCTGATGGACTACGCCAAGGCCAATCCGGACAAGGTGCGCGTCGGCAACTCCGGGCAGGGCAGCCAGACGCACATCGCCAGCGTGGCACTGTTCTCGTCCGTGGGCGCCAAGATCATCCCGGTGCACCGCACCGGCGGCCAAGCCACGGCCGACGTACTCGCCGGCCGCATCGAGGTGGCGGTGCAGTTTCCGCAGGCGGTCGTGCCGCACGTGAAGAGCGGAGACCTGCGCGTGCTGGCCCTGCTGAGCAGCATCCCAGACCCCGTGTTCCCGGACGTGAAGTCGGCCAAGGCGCAGGGCTACAACATCGATATGCCCCTGTGGCGCGGCATCTCCGTCCCCAAGGGCACGCCCAAGGCCGTGATTGCCAAGCTGCAGGACGCCGTCAAGAAGGCGGTCGAGTCGCCCGAGTTCAAGGATGCGGGCAAGAAGATCGGCTTCACGCCGGCCTATCAGCCGTCGGATGCCTTCACCAAGACGATCGCCGAGGACGACAAGCGGACCGCGGCGGTGATCAAGGAGATCAAGGCAGCCCAGGCTGCCGCGAAGTAGCTCTGCGCGTTCGCGCCGGTCTGCTTTCCGGGATGGCGTCTGAAGAGGGGCCTAGTGTTGGCTGGCGAAAGCACGTCATCGCATGACGAGGGGCAGGGCGCTTGGGCGCGCCCTGTCCCGGCGCGGCTGGGCGAGGCGCTCATGGGGCTGGCCTTGCTGGCCAGCGGGGTCTTCTTTGCCTCGCTGGCCGCGCTGCTCGATTTCGGGCGCGTCGGTCTGCCCGGCCCCGGCTTCTTCCCGTTCGTGCTCGGCATTGCGCTCTGCCTGCTGGCGGGGGCTATCCTCTTTCAGGTCTGGCGCGGTGCGAGCGGCAGCGACGCTATCTTTCTCGGCCACCGCGATGTCGTGATTGCAATGGCCGCCATGGCGGGGCTGGCGTTTGTCTTCGAGCGCATCGGCGCCTACGTCGCGCTAGGAGCGTTCACGGCGGCCCTGCTGCTCCTGGTCGCCAGGACGGCGCTCTGGCGAGCGGTGCTGGGCGTGGTCCTGGGGATGGTTGCGGTCTGGCTGTTCTTCGGGATGGCTCTCGGCGTCCAGCTTCCAGCGGCGGACTTCTGGGACCTGGTCACGGCGTGGTCCCACTTCGGCCAGCCATAAGCGCGTCGTCGGTTCTGGGCCCTCACCTGTAGGCGTACCGCATGTCAGCCTTCGACCATCTGATGTCGGGTTTTGCCGCCGTTCTGACGTGGAAGAGCCTGCTCTACTGCTTCATCGGCTGCTTCTGGGGCACCATCGTCGGCGTGCTGCCGGGCCTCGGCCCGCTGGCGGGCATGGTGCTGCTCCTGCCGCTCACATTCGGCACCGACCCGGCCACCGGCATCATCATGCTCACGGGCATCTTCTACGGCGCCATGTACGGAGGCTCGACCACCTCGATCCTGGTGCGCATCCCCGGCGAAGCTGCCTCGGTGGTCACCTGCATCGACGGCTACGAGATGGCGCGCCGCGGCCGCGCCGGACCCGCCCTGATGATCGCCGCCGTGGGCAGCTTCATCGGCGGCACGGTGTCCGTCCTCGGCCTGATGCTGGTCACGCCGCCACTGGCGCACGTGATGCTTCAGATCGGGCCGCAGGTGGAAGTAGTTCTGATGCTGATGGCGCTGTGCACCATCGCCTTCATCTCGGGCGGCTCGCGCCTGAAGACATCGGCCATGATCGTGCTGGGCCTCGCCGTCGGCACCATCGGCCTCGACAGGCTCACCGGGGTGCCGCGTTTCACCTTCGGCAGTCTCGGCCTGGCCGACGGGCTGTCGTTCACGGCGCTGGCGATCGGCCTGTTCGGCATCTCCGAGATCCTGATGAACCTTGAGAGGAGCGAGACGATCAAGGCCATCCGGCCCAAGCTCAGGGACCTCGTGCCGCGCTGGAAGGACCTGAAGGACTCGGCGCCGGCCGTCGGCCGCGGCACCATCATCGGCTTCATCTTCGGCATCATCCCGGGCGTCAGCCACGTGGTGTCGACGTTCGTCTCCTACGCCGTGGAGAAGCGGTTCTCGAAGCACCCGGAGGAGTTCGGCAAGGGCGCCATCGCCGGCGTGGCCGGGCCGGAGACCGCCAACAACGCCACCACCGGCACCGCCATGATCCCCCTCCTGGGGCTCGGCATCCCGTCGATCCCGGCCACGGCGATCCTGCTGTCGGCGCTGGTCATGAAGGGAGTATCGCCGGGGCCGCTGCTGCTGACCGAGCACCCGGAGGTGTTCTGGGGCCTGGTGGCGAGCATGTATCTGGGCAACGTGGTCCTGCTGATCCTGAACCTCCCCTTCGTCGGTGTTTTCGTGAACCTCCTGCGCATCCCCTACGGCTGGCTGGTGCCCACCATCCTGGTGATCTCCACCATCGGCGTGTACAGCGTCAACTCCAACCCGGCCGATATCTGGATCATGGTGCTGTCGGGGGGCATCGGCTATCTCCTGCGCAAGTTCGGGTATGAGATGGCGCCGCTCCTGCTCGCGCTGGTGCTCGGCGACCGGCTGGAGGAACAGTTCCGCACGGCGCTGACCATATCGGGCGGCTCCTACGCCACTTTCGCGGACTACTCCTCCCTCCTGGTGATCGCGGTGGTCGTGGCGTTGCTGCTCATCCTGCAGGCCTTCGCATGGACCTTCGGCTACAGCAAGTCGATCGCCGACGAGGCCGAGCGCGCGTGAGACGGACAGCGCCGCGAGCCATCCCCACGCGATCCGAGGCGTCGAGACGACGCGTGCGAGCCCACCCTCAGCCGGGCGGTGGACGCTTGCACGGCCCGGGCGCGGTGGGTGGTGCGGGTAGGGAACGGCCTCAGGGGAACAGAGAGCAAGGCCGGGAGATCGGGAGATTCGCAGCATGAATGAGGGGCCGTTGCGCGTTGCCGCGCTTGGCATGGGATGGTGGTCGGACGTGCTGGCCGACGCCGTCACGCGCTCCAATCGGCTGGAGATCGTGGCGTGCTTCACGCGCTCCGCCGAGAAGCGCATCGCTTTTGCCGCCAGATACGGCTGCCGTGCCGCCGCCAGCTACGAGGACATCCTGAGTGACCCGTCGATCGAGGCCATCATCAACACCACCCCCAACGATGCGCACCTGGGGACCACCGAGGCCGCCGCCAAGGCCGGCAAGCACGTGTTCCTGGACAAGCCGATCGCCAACACGGTGCGCGAGGGCCAGGCCATCGCCGACGCGTGCAGGAAGGCGGGCGTGGTGCTGGCGCTGGGCTACCAGCGCCGCCGGGAAAGCCAGTTCCGCTGGATCAGGGGCGAGATCGACGCCGGCCGCTTCGGCAGGCTCGTGCAGGCCGAGTGCAACATCAGCCGCGACCGGCTCGGCCGCTTCGACCTCTCGTCCTGGCGGTACACCGCGGCGGGCATGCCGGGCGGCGTGATGCTGCAGATCGGCATCCACTACGTCGATGTGCTGGAGTTCCTGATGGGCCCCGTCAAGCGCGTGTCGGCCCGGCTCGCCCAGCTGGTGCTGCCAGGCGACAATCCGGACGTGGCCAACATGATCCTGGAGCACGAGAACGGCGCGCTCTCCAGCCTGACGGCCTCCTACGCCTCAGCCTCCGAGTTCTACATGATGAACGTCTACGGCAAGGAGGCGAGCGCCTACTACGACCTGTTCTCCGGCCTGCGCCACCTGAGGCGGGGCGAGACTGCGGCGCAGGCGGTGGCCACCGAGGCCAACGACACCATCCGAGAGGAGCTGGGAGAGTTTGCGCGCTGCGTGCGCACCGGCGCCAGGCCGGAGACGGACGGCTACTGGGCGGTCCGCAACCTGGCGGTCATCAAGGCCGGGCTGAAGAGCGCCCGAGAGGGACGTGCGGTCGAGGTGGCCGAGGTCCTGGCGAGCGGCGAATAGCGCAACGCGCGGACGTGCGGGGGGAGCTTTGCCAAGGGTCGATATCGGGCCACTCACGCTCAACGTGGAGGAGCGCGGGTCCGGCCCCGCCTTCATCTTCATTCCGGGTCTCGCCGGTCTTCTCGACGCCTGGGAGTATCAGATCGCCGAGTTCTCCGGGCGGTACCGCTGCGTCACCTTCGACCATCGCGGCACCGGCGACAGCGACAAGCCGGCCTACGGCTACTCCACCGAGGTGCTGGCGCGCGACGTGATCGCCCTCATGGACGCGCTCGGAATCGACCGGGCGCACATTGCGGGCACCTCGACGGGCGGCTGCGTACTGCAGAACCTGGCCATCGACCATCCGGGCCGGGTGCGCTGCGCAGTCTTCTCCAACACCTGGGTCAAGGCCGACGAGTTCATCACACGCGTGCAGATGACGCGCAAACGCATCGCGCTCTCCTACGGTCCCGACGAGTATGTGAAGCTG
>DATBKR010000366.1:0-3306 GCA_036555805.1 Hyphomicrobiaceae bacterium
TATTGCACCCTCCTATGAAGAGCCGCTTGTCAAGCTCCGAGTTGATCTTCTTTCAGGCTGCTGGCTTCACATGGATGTGTCTCCCGAGGTCCGGGCGGGCGATGAGGTGCGGGGCGCTGCCGTCGCGCGGGGTCCGGTCGCGGTCGCCGCGGAGCTGAGGCCCCGCAACCACCTCCTATCCGTTCCCGACCTCCGCAACGAGGGCGCCGGGCAACCCCATTCCGCATTCGCTTTGACAAGCGCGCATCGACCGACTTGAGAGACGCCCCATCTACGGAAACGGCGCCGGCCCAGGTCGGGTTGAGCCGGAGTGCCCAGGGTGCAAACGGGGTCCCTCATCCTCGCGCGACGACAGCTGTCACGCACCTCATCCAGTCGCCCGGTCCTCCTCTTTCTTCAAAGGTCCATTCCTTTGTTCGACCCCGGCGGAGCCATTCCTCCGTCCCGACCGCTTCTTCTCGCCGGCGCCGCGCGCAGCCCTTGTCAAGGCTGGCCCGAAGGGCCACCCGCAGGGCTTGGCCTTGACAAGGGCGAGCACGGCGCCAAGCTCGGGCGGTTGGGATGGAGGCCATCGTCAGGCCGCCTTAGTCTTGAGCGTCTTCAGGGTGGCCCCTTCCGGCACCACGCCGTGCTCCAGGTAGCGCCACAGCGCCACCAGCAGCTTGCGTGCCAGCGCCACCAGGCCGATCCGGCGCGTGCGCTTGTTGCCGGCGCCGAACCGGCGCTGCCACCACAGGCTGAGCGCGCTTCTCCTCTGGAACCTGAGCCAGCACCAGGCGATCTCCACCAGCATGGTGCGCATGCGCCGATTGCCGGCTTTGGAGATGCCCTGCTCGTGGTCGACCTCGCCGCTCTGGAAAGGCGTGCCGGTAATGCCCACCGCCCCCGCCAGCTCGCGTCGGTTGGCGAATGTGCGCCAGCCGAACAGCTCGGCGGAGAACACGAACGAGCTTTCCTGCGCCACCGCGCCGAGCTCCCGCAAGCGCCGCGTGTAGTCCGCGATCCTGCTCGGCGAGGACGCCACCATCCTCTCCCGCTCGGCCTTGAGCCCGGCCAGCTGCCGCTCCACCAGCGCCAGCCGCTCCCCCTCCTGGATCAGCTCGCACGTCAGATACGGCCCGAGCCTCAGCGCCTCCACCCGCTTAGCCCAGTCGCGCCCGCCGACCAGCGCAAGCCTGATCCCTTCCTTCACCAACAGCGACTGGATGCGCATCGTGTGCCGGCGGCGCTCGGTCTTGAGCCGCTCGATCCCCCGCGACAGCTGGCGCACGTCCTCAACCTGGGCGTCGGGCACCCGCACCACGCTCCACACCGTCCGCTCCCCGCCCACGTAGCGCAGCAACAGCCCCATCAGCTTGATGAGGTCGATCCGGTCCGTCTTCTTGCGGCGAGAGCGGCGCGGCACCTCGATCGAGGAGCTGTCCACCACCAGGTTCTCGATGCCATTGGCCCGCAGCGCCCGGTCCAGCCAGAACCCGTCCCGGCCCGCCTCGTAGCAGCTCACTACCCGCGCCTCCGGCGGCAGGCCGAGCCGCCGCTTCGCCGCCGCCATCTCCGCCAGCAGCCTGGTAACGTCGCCCGCCGCAACGCTGCACTCCCGCTGCCTGCCGCTCCGCGACCGGAACAGCACCTTCCAGCTCCGAGCCGAAAGCTCGAGCACCATGTACAAGACCTCGCCGCCGACGCTAGACTCACCCGCACGGGCCGCTTCGCTACGCATCTCAATCCTCCAAGCTGGTCGCAAACTGCTCGGAGGTTAGCGGAGCGGCCCGCTTGCATAGAATCTACGTTGCAGGCGAGGTACCGCATCATGTCCACGTTCCCCCCCAGCGGCAAGGTTCGCCTCAGGACCAACCTCGCCGACTACCCCGTCGTGCGTGCGCTGAAGGAGGGCAAGGTCGGCTCCGACCTCGTCGAGTTGGACTTCTGCGGGCCCACGCCTGCGAATCGCGGGTTCAAGCCGATGATCCGCGATGGCGACTTCGATGCGGGGGAACTCGCCATTGGCAGCTTCCTGCAGGCCAAGGCCTATAACAAGGCTCTAGTGCTGCTGCCCGCCGTGGTGATGGCGCGCTTCCAGCATCACGCCATCGTCTACAACGCCGACCGCGGCACGCTAGCGCCGAAGGATCTGGAAGGCCGCCGCATCGGCGTGCGCTCCTACACCCAGACCACCGGCATCTGGGTGCGCGGCATCCTCGAGCACGAGTACGGCGTCGATCTCTCCCGGCTGCGGTGGGTCTGCACCGACGACGCCCACGTCGGCGAGTACCGCGACCCCGCCGCCCTCGTCGAGCGCCCCGGCCCCGGCGCCAAGGCGCTCGACCGCATGCTGCTGGACGGCGACGTGGACGCCCTGATCCCCGCCATCGACCTCACCAAGGACCACGCCAACATCCGCCACCTGATCCCCAGCCCGAACGAGCAGGCGAAGGCGTGGGTGGCGAAATACGGTACCGTGCCGGTTAACCACTACTTCGTCGTCTGCAAGGCGCTTGCCGACGCGCGCCCCGACGCGGTGGGCGAGATCTACCGCTTGCTGCAGGAGAGCAAGGCCCTGGCCGCGCCCCCCGCCGACGGCATCGACTTCTACCCCTACGGCGTGGAGGCCAGCCGCAAGGCCCTGGAACTGATGGTTCAGTACTCGGTGGAGCAGCAGATCATCTCTCGCGCGTTCACCGTCGATGAGCTGTTCGAAGGTGTCTCCAGGCTGTAGGCGGCGGGTAAAGCTTCCTTCGCTCGACCCGGTGGCCGCGAAGGGGCAACGGCCTCCTTCAACAAGCCGACCACCATCACGCGCGGCACCGCCTCCGTCAGCTTCGACCACGACCCCGAGCACCAGCGCTACGCCCGGACCAGCCTGTCGGGCGTCACGCTCTACCTGTCCGGCGGCGGCGTGCTGGCCGAGCGCTTCGCCGGCTCCGGCGGCAGCGTGCGCTGGACCAACTACCTGATCGTCGGCGGCCGGCTGATCGGCATGCGGGTCGAGAACTCCGACGAGACCACGCTCACCCGCTACTTCCACCACGACCACCTGGGCTCGATCGCGGTCATCACCCAGGAGGCCGGAGTGGGGGTCGGGATCGTGGTGGAGCGGCTCTCCTACGACGCATGGGGGCAGCGCCGCCAGCTCGACGGCGAGCCGGCCGCCTCGGGCTCCATCACCAGCCAGTCCCCGTACGGCTTCACCGGGCAGGAGCACCTGGAGGAGGTGGGGCTGATCCACATGAATGGGCGCGTCTACGACCCGCTGCTGGCCCGCTTCGGCACGCCCGACCCCACCACCGAGAACCCGTTCTCCACGCA
>DATBKR010000367.1:0-14594 GCA_036555805.1 Hyphomicrobiaceae bacterium
CGGCACGCAGTTCTCCACGGCCTGCGCCCTGGCCGGGCTGTTCGCAGCGCGCGATCTGCTGCAGGCGGGGCTGGTCGCGGGGGCGATGTCCACCGATGCCGCCAGGGGCTCGGACGCGCCGTTCGACGCGCGCGTACAGGCGCTCCGCGGGCATCCGGGCCAGATCGCGTGCGCCGACGCGCTGCGCGCGCTGATGGCGGGCAGTGCCATCCGCGCCTCGCATCTGGAGGCCGACGACCGCGTGCAGGACCCCTATTGCCTGCGCTGCCAGCCGCAGGTGATGGGGGCCGCGCTCGACGTGATGCGGCAGGCGGCGGGCGTGCTGGCGATCGAGGCCAATGCCGTGTCGGACAACCCGCTGATCGTGGTCGAGGCGCAAGGGAGCATCGCGCTCTCGGGCGGCAACTTCCACGGCCAGCCCGTCGCCTTCGCCGCCGACATGCTGGCGCTCGCACTGTGCGAGATCGGGTCGCTGGCCGAGCGGCGCATCGCCATGCTGGTGGACCCGGCGCTGTCGCGGCTGCCGGCGTTCCTGACGCCCAGGCCGGGACTGAATTCGGGGTTCATGGTGGCGCAGGTGACGGCGGCGGCGCTGGTGGCGGAGAACAAGCAGCGCGCGGCGCCCGCGAGCGTCGATTCCATCCCCACCTCGGCGAACCAGGAGGACCACGTGTCGATGTCGGCGTACGCGGCACGGCGGCTGCTGCCGATGGCGGAGAACGTGGGCCGCATTCTCGGCATCGAGCTGCTGGCCGCGTGCCAGGGCTGCGACTTCCACGCGCCGCTTGCATCGAGCCCGGCCCTGGAGGCGGTGCGCCGGCTCGTGCGCGCCAGGATTCCCCATCTCGACGAGGACCGCTTCATGGCGCCGGACATCGATGCGGCGACGGAGCTGACGCGGTCAGGCGCCATTGCGGCGGCGGCCGCCATCGGGCTGCCGAACGCCTGGTAGGCCGAGGGCCGGCGCGACGCTCCTGCGCGAACGCTTCGATCCCGGCCGAAGCGATCTCCGCGTCCAAGGTGCCAATATGCGAGCAGTCAGGAATGCAAAGTCGGAAGGAGACGATCCATGATCGCGGTGATCTTCGAGGTTACGCCGGCCGAGGGACGGCGCGACGCCTATCTCGGCATTGCCGCCGATCTGAGGCCGCTGCTCGACGGCATCGACGGGTTCGTGTCCGTCGAGCGCTTCCAGAGCCTCGCCGATCCGAGCCGCATCCTGTCGCTGTCGTTCTGGCGCGATGAGGAGGCGGTGAAGGCGTGGCGCAACACCGAGGAGCATCGACAGGCGCAGATGGCCGGCCGCGGCGGCATCTTTGCCGACTACCGGCTGCGCATCGCCCATGTCGTGCGCGACTATGGCCTGCACGAGCGGTCGCAGGCGCCCTCGGACAGCCGCGACCGGCACGACGCGGCGGGCTGCCGGCAGCCGTAGCGCGAACGTGGGTATTCACGGTGTTGACAGCGGGCCGGGCGTTGTGCCGGATCGCGAATTGCCCCAGCCGGCAGTGCGCATACATAGAGATCCGCCGCAGGCGGACGCGCGCAAGCCGCAGCAGGGCCGCGCAACGGAAAGCATCGAGACACACATGACCCGCATCGACAACGCCCGCCATATCCGCGCTCCGCGGGGCATCGAACTCTCCGCCAAGAGCTGGCTGACGGAGGCGCCGCTCAGGATGCTCATGAACAATCTCGACCCTGAGGTGGGGGAGAAGCCGTCCGAGCTGGTGGTGTACGGCGGCATCGGGCGGGCGGCGCGCGACTGGGAGAGCTTCGACCGCATCTGCGCGGCGCTGCGGTCCCTCGAAGGCGACGAGACGCTGCTGGTGCAGTCGGGGAAGCCGGTGGGCATCTTCCGCACGCATGACGATGCCCCGCGCGTGCTGATCGCCAACTCCAACCTGGTGCCGCACTGGGCGACGTGGGAGCACTTCAACGCGCTCGATCGCAAGGGCCTCATGATGTACGGCCAGATGACGGCGGGCTCGTGGATCTACATCGGCAGCCAGGGCATCGTGCAGGGCACCTACGAGACCTTCGTGGAAGTGGGGCGCCGGCACTACGGCGGGAACCTGGCGGGGAAGTGGATCCTGACCGCCGGCCTCGGCGGCATGGGCGGCGCGCAGCCGCTGGCGGCGACCATGGCCGGGGCCTCGCTGCTCGCGGTTGAGTGCCAGCCGAGCCGGATCGAGATGCGGCTGCGCACGGGGTATCTCGACACGCAGGCGAAAGACCTGGACGAAGCGCTTGCCATGGTGGAGCGCTCGTGCAGGGAGGGCAGCAAGCCGCTGTCGGTGGGCCTGCTGGGCAACGCGGCGGAGGTGTTTCCCGAGCTGGTCAGGCGCGGTGTGCGGCCCGACGTGGTGACGGACCAGACATCGGCGCACGATCCGGTCAACGGCTATCTGCCCAGGGGATGGAGCCTGGCGGACTGGGAGAGCCGGCGCGCGTCCGACCCGGGCGCTGTAGCGCAGGCGGCGAAACGGTCCATGGCCGAGCACGTCCGCGCCATGCTGGAGTTCCACAAGCGGGGCGTGCCCACGCTCGACTACGGCAACAACATCCGCCAGATGGCCAAGGACGAGGGTGTGGCCGATGCCTTCGCCTTCCCCGGCTTCGTGCCGGCCTACATCCGGCCGCTGTTCTGCCGCGGCATCGGGCCGTTCCGCTGGGCCGCGCTGTCGGGCGACCCAGAGGACATCTGGCGCACCGATGCCAAGGTGAAGCAGCTGCTGCCGGACAACGCCCACCTCCACAACTGGCTTGACATGGCCAAGTCGCGCATCAAGTTCCAGGGCCTGCCGGCGCGCATCTGCTGGGTGGGGCTGGGCGACCGGCACCGGCTGGGGCTTGCCTTCAATGAGATGGTGGCAAGGGGCGAACTGAAGGCGCCCATCGTCATCGGCCGCGATCACCTGGACTCCGGATCGGTGGCCAGCCCCAACCGTGAGACCGAGGCCATGCGCGACGGCTCCGACGCGGTGTCGGACTGGCCGCTGCTGAACGCCCTGCTCAACTGCGCGTCGGGCGCCACCTGGGTGTCGATCCACCACGGCGGCGGCGTCGGCATCGGCTACTCCCAGCACGCCGGCATGGTGATCGTGTGCGACGGCACCCCCGAGGCGGCGTGCCGCATCGAGCGGGTGCTGTGGAACGATCCCGCTACGGGAGTCATGCGCCACGCCGACGCGGGGTATCCCGAGGCGGTGGCGTGCGCGGCGGAGTTCGGGTTGCGGCTGCCGGGGCTCGCGGACCCTGTTGCACCTGCGTCGTAACGCAGCTTGCCTCCTCGCGACTGGCGGAGCCCGACGCCCGCCTGACGCTAACGCCAGATGTCGATGAGGCCGGTCGGAGTGTCCTTGTTGTCGGTTCCCGGCCCGCGGCCGGAGGAGCGGCCACCGATCATCTTGAAGCCGCCCTGGGTCTCGCCGCCCAGCACGACAATCTTGATGTCGCTGGGCGTGAAGATGTTGACGAGCTCGTCCGGCGCCGCCTTCAGCCGGCTCGCATAGGGCTCGACGCCGGCGACGGCGTGCGGGCGGAGGAGCGTTGTCACCCACTGGTTGTCCCAGTAGTTGCGCGCGGGCAGCTTCGCGTTCTCCGCGCACCATTCGATCAGCGACTGCTTGGTGAAGCCCAGATCGACGAAGGCGCGCGCCACCAGCGGGTCCATCACGATCAGCGGCGGGCTGTAGTGGTCCACCGCCGTGAGGCAGCGGATGAAGGTCTCCTTCCAGGTCTCGCGCGGCCCGAAGCCCGATTGCGTGTACCAGCCGCCGAAGAACACGCTGACCGTGCTGTCGGTCGGCTTGAAGCCGTTATCGACGTGGAACGGCGCCCACGGGCTGCGCTCCTCGGCCTCCGCGAAGCAGGCGGTGTAGGCCCAGTTGTTGCCGAGCGTGCCCATGTAGGTGTCGCCGGGCACCGAGCCGCCCTGCACGTTCTGGCAGGTCAGCGCGTAGGCGCGGCCGATGGTGGCGTTGGCCAGGCTGTAGGGCCCCATGGCGCCGATGCCGGTGTTCATGCCGATCTCGTTGCGGATCGGCCCGTTCACAATGGAGACGGCTGCAAACGAGGTGGTGCTGCTCGAGCGCGCGGTGACGCCGCTGGCGGAGAGTGCCAGGATCACTGGCAGGTACTCGGGCCGCGCGCCCGCCATCACGGCATTGACCGCGACCTTCTCGGTGTCGAACTCCCAGTATTCGCGGAACGCTGTGGGCCGCATGCGGCCGACGACCTTGTCGCCCGGCCGCGAGGTTCCCTTAAGCATCCGCTCGACGCGTTCCTTGGTCGGCAGGACGATGGGCAGGTAGTCGGTCCAGCCGTTGTCGATGAACAGCTGGCGCAGGTTGTCCTCGGTGTCCCGCTCCAGCAGGCGCGGGGTGGAGCGCTCGAAGGTGGCGCCCTTCAGGTCCTCGTCGTTGAGCGGCTGCATCAGCCCGTCCAGCACCCCCTTCATGAAGGGCTGGTTGAGGACCGGGTCGGTGCCCTCGATGCAGGCGCGCAGCTCCGACGCCGTGCGGCCCACGACCGGCTGCGGCACGAACGCGTTGCGCAGCGTCGGCATGCCGGCGGCAAGCGCCGTCGCCCGCGCGAGCCGCGCAAACACATGCGTGCTGACCGGAACGGTCGGGACGCCGGACTTCTCAAGTTCCAGGGCGAACCCCACGACCGTGGGGCAGCAGGTGCTTCAAAGCCCGACACCGATGATCGCCGCGTTGCCGTCGGCCACCACCTTCGCGCGCATCCCGGGGTCATCGACCCAGCTTTCGCGCGGCCGGACTACGCGCGTGACCACCGACGGCATGTTCTCGGCGAACCACAGCCGCAGCTGCTCCACGAACACGTCGGCGTTATCGAATAGGCAGTCGATGAGGTAGAGCACCTTCCCGTCGAGGCTCTCCGGGCGATTGGCCAGCCGCTTGCCGACGACCTTGGGCGGGTATCCGCGCGGATCGTGAACAACAATCTTGTCGGCCATGCGCACCTCCCCAAGGCTTGTCTCAAGATCGCCGCAACCGTGAAGAAGACGCTAGCGGACAACGGTTGCAATGTCAAACTAATCGAACCGTCGGCAAGCAGGAAGGCGCGGCGAATGGCGAATGGCCGATCGCGCATGGTCAAGCCATTCGCCACTCACCATTCGCCATTGGCGCACTGGAGGTCCGCAGCGTCGGCGCGAGTGCGGTGGGACGCTGCCCGTCCGGCCTTTTGTGTTTGCAATAGTTGCCCGTCACAACTAACGTCGACACGGGCAAAAGGATGCCCAGAACTTGTCGTTCATGAGCCGGGATCGCCCCGGTGTCGACCGGCTATGCGCCGCGCGATGGCGGCAGTAGGCTGGGACCGGCTCTGCTTCGTCCAATCGCGACGGAGGGCCCGAACCGACCGAACTCAAGTGTCGGCGCCCGGAGGGAACGCTGGTGAACGCAGCACCGAGAGGGAGCGAGCCTCGGCAGCAGCCCCTCCTCGACGTGCGCCATCTCTCGGTCGCATTCCATGACGGCGAGACGTGGGGCGAGGTCCTCACCGACGTGTCGTTCGCCGTCGAGCCCGGAGAGTTCGTGGGCATCGTCGGCGAGAGCGGCTGCGGCAAGTCGCTCACCGCGCTGTCCATCCTCGGCCTGCTGCCGCCTCGCGGCGTGCGGCTGACGGGCGAAATGCTGTTCGAGGGGCGTGACCTCGCCAGGCTGCCCGAGCGCGCCAGGCGCGAGGTGCGCGGGCGCCGCATCAGCATGGTGTTCCAGGAGCCGATGAGCGCGCTCGACCCGGTGTTCACGGTCGGCACGCAGCTCCTCGAAACCGTGCGCACCCACTTCAAGGTCGGGCGGCGCGAGGCGCTGGAGCGCGCCGTGGAGGCGCTCGCGGCTGTCGGCATCGCATCGCCGCGCCAGGCGGCGGCGATGTACCCGTCGAGCCTGTCGGGCGGCATGCGCCAGCGCGTCATGATCGCCATGGCCCTGGTGTGCGAGCCGCGGCTCCTCATCGCCGACGAGCCCACCACCGCGCTCGATGTCACCATCCAGGCGCAGATCATGGACCTGCTCATCGAGCTTGGCCGGCGCACCGGCACCGCCATCCTGTTCATCACCCACAACCTGGGCCTGGTGGCGGAGAGCTGCCGGCGCATGCTCACCATGTACGCCGGCCAGATCGTGGAGGACGGGCCGGTGCGCGACATCCTCGCGCGCCCGCGCCATCCCTACACGGCCGGCCTGCTGGGCTCGATCCCGCAGTCCGGCCGGCGCAAGTCCGTGCTGCCGTCCATCCCGGGGCGCGTGCCCTCGGTGCACGAGATGCCGCCCGGATGCCGCTTCGCGCCGCGCTGCGCGCATGTCGAGCCGCCGTGCCTCGCGCCGCAGGAGCTGGTGGGGAGCCGGGACTGGCGCCAGGTGCGCTGCCGGCGCGCCGAGGAACTCGCGCTGCCAGGAGCCGCCTCATGAGCGGGCCGGCCGAGCCGATCCTCACCGTCCATCGCCTCGAGGTGACCTTCAGGGGGCGCCGCCGGCACCAGAGGGTGAGGGCGGTGGCGGACGTAAGCTTCACGGTGCGGCCTGGCGAGACGTTCGGCGTGATCGGCGAGTCGGGTTCGGGCAAGTCGACATTGGGGCGCGCCATCGTCTGCCTCGCGCGGCCCAGCGCGGGGCGCATCCTGCATTCGGGGCAGGACCCGTTCCGGCTGAGCGCGCGCGAGCTGCGCCGGCACCGCCGCGCATTCCAGATCGTGTTCCAGGATCCCAACGCCGCGCTCGACCCGCGCATGACCGCCCTCGACAGCGTGCGCGAGCCGCTCGACGTGGCCGGCATCGGCACCTCGGTCGAGCGGCGCCGCACGGCGCTGGCCATGCTCGACCGCGTGGCGCTGTCCGAGGAGCTGGCGCTGCGCTATCCGCACGAGCTTTCCGGCGGCCAGAAGCAGCGCGCCAACATCGCGCGCGCGCTGGTGCTGCGGCCGCGCCTCATCGTCTGCGACGAGTCCGTGGCCGCGCTCGACGTGTCGATCCAGGCCGACATGCTCAACCTGTTCATGGACCTGCAGCGCGAGTTCGGCCTCACCTACGTGTTCATCAGCCACGACCTGCGCGTCGTGGCCCACATCAGCGACCGCGTCGCCGTCATGTACGCCGGCAAGCTGGTCGAGCTGGCGCCTGCCGAGGCGCTGATGCGGCGGGCGCTCCACCCCTACACCCAGGCGCTGCTGTCCGCCGAGCCGGAGCCGCGCGTGCCGGACGCGGGCGAGAAGCGGCGCATCGTCCTCAAGGGCGAGATCCCGAGCCCGCTGGCGCCGCTGCCGGGGTGCCGTTTCCACACCCGCTGCCCGCTTGCCAAACCGGAATGCGCTACGCGCGAGCCCGAGTGGCGGGAGTTCGAGCTGGGGCGCTTCGTGGCGTGCCACTACGCCGGCACGCGCATTTCGGAAGGCTCCGGGCGGGCACAACACGGGTTGCATGGCACGTCGCTCGGAGCCGGCTGCGCGACCGGTCTCGAAAACATCGGAAAGGGAGGAGAGCAATGAGCAATCTGAGCGCGCTTCTGGAAGTGGGCCTCGACCGCCGCCAGCTGATCAAGGGCGCGGCGGCGGGCGTGGGGGCACTCGCCTTGCCGGGACTCGCGCTGTCTGCGGAGGCCCCACGCCGCGGTGGCACGCTGCGGCTGGCGATGCCCTACAATCCCGCCGCCGTCGATCCCATGACGGGGCGCAACCTGCCCGATTTCAACGTGCTCTACGCGGTGTTCGACGCCCTCATCGACTTTGTACCGCAGACGCTGGAGCTGAAGCCGGGACTGGCCAAGTCCTGGAAGTTCACAGATCCGAAGACGCTGGTGCTGGAGCTCGTCGAGAACGTCAACTTCCACGACGGCACGCCGTTCAACGCCGATGTCGTGAAATTCAACCTCGAACGGTACAAGACCGAGCCGCGCTCGAACGTGAAGGCGGACCTCGCCACCGTCGGGAGCGTGGAGGTGACGGGCAAGGCCCAGGTGACCATCCGGCTCAACCGGCCCAATGCGGGCCTGCCGGCGATCCTGACGAACCGCGTCGGCCTGATGGTGTCCCCCAAGTCCGTGCACGACAAGGGCGGCAACATCGACCGGTCGCCGGTGGGCACGGGCCCGTTCAAGTTCGTGAGCTGGCAGGACAACGACAGCTTCGTGCTGGTGCGCAACGAGGCCTACTGGAGGCCGGGGCTGCCCTACCTCGACGGCATCAACATCAAGATCATCAACGAGCTCAACACGGCCGTGCGGGCCGTGGTTGCCGGCGAGGCCGACATCGCCATCAACATGCAGGCGCCCCAGAAGGTCATTGCCGACCGTTCGCCGGGCGTCGTCGGCATCGCCGCGCCTTCGCTCGTCCTCTACGGCGCCTTCCTGAACTACAGCAAGCCGCCGCTCGACGACGTGCGCGTGCGCCAGGCGCTGAACTACGCCATCAACCGCGAGGAGATCAACAAGATCGCCGCCGCTGGCCTCGGCCAGGTGTCGAGCGCCATCCTGCCCAAGGAGCACTGGGCCTGCGATCCGGCTACGCAGAACTACTACACCTACGACCCCGAGAAGGCGAAGAAGCTGCTGGCCGAGGCGGGTCATCCCAACGGTCTCGACATCGAGAGCTACGGCTGGGCCGACCAGCTCGCGATGCAGCGCCAGGAGATCATCGTCTCCCAGCTCGCCAAGGTCGGCATCCATGTCAAGCTTACGGCGCTGGCGCCGCAGCAGGCCATGCAGGCCTACGCGATCGAGAAGAAGGGGAACATGATGATCACGCCCAGCTCGTCGTTCCCGGACCCGAGCCAGGCCTACGAGGCGCTGTTCGGCAGGACGGCCCTGCGCAACGCCGGCGGCATCGAGCTGCCGGGTTTCCGCGAGCTGCTCGACGCCACCATGGCGGCGCAGGACCTGCCGAGCCGCAAGGCGGCATTCTACAAGCTGCAGGAGTTCGTCAACGAGCAAGCCCTGCAGCTGGTGCAGTACATCTCGCCGAGCGTCGCCGTCGCCAACAAGAAGGTGATGAACTACCAGGATAGCCTGGTCGCGACGCCGAAGTTCACCGAGGTGTGGCTGGCCGCTTAAGGCTTTCGCGAAACGGTGATGCGATGCGCATCGGTGTCCTGATCGGCAGGCGGCTCTGGCAGCTGCTGCCGATCGCCGTCTTCGCGACCTTCGTGGTGTTCTCGCTGCTGCAGCTGGTGCCCGGCGATCCGGCGGTGACGCTGGCCGGCGACTATGCCTCCAAGGAGCGCATCGAGGAGATCCGCACGCTTTACGGCCTCGACCAGCCGCTCCTCGTGCAGTACGGCGTGTGGCTGTGGCACGCCGTCAGGGGCGACCTCGGCACCTCGCTCCTGTCGAGTGCCCCGGTCTTCGACCTGATCGGGCAGCGCATGCCCAACACGATCCTCATCGCGCTGTATGCGCTCCTTATCGCCGCGTCGGTGGGCATCTCGCTGGGCGTGCTGGCGGCGACGCGGGTCGGATCGCGGGTCGACACCTTCGTGACCAGCATCGCATCACTGGGCGTGGCGCTACCCAGCTTCTGGCTCGCCATCCTGCTGGTGGCGACGTTCTCGCTCGGCATGCATATCTTCCCGGCGACCGGAGCGCAGCCGCTCACGGTCAATCCCGGCGAGGCGATCAGGCACGCCACCCTGCCGGCCGTTGCACTGGCAGTCGGGGTGATCGCGGAGCTGACCCGGCAGGTGCGCAGCGCTCTCATCGAGGTGCTCGGCTCGCAGTACGTGCGCACGCTGCGGGCCAAGGGCCTCGGGCCGATGGCCATCCTTTGGAAGCACGGGCTGCGCAACATCTCCGTAACGCTGCTCACGCTGATCGGCCTGCAGGTGAACCGGCTGTTCTCGGGCGCCGTCGTGATCGAGGCGGTGTTCGCGATCCCGGGCGCCGGCAACCTCGTGGCCTACTCGGCCATCAACAAGGACTTTCCGGTGGTGCAGGGCGTGGTGCTGGTGTTCGTGGTCATCGTCCTGCTGGTCAATCTCACCGTCGATGTCCTGAGCGCACTTCTGGACCCGAGGGTGGCGGAAGCATGAACGCGGAAAACCTCGCCGTTGCGCGCCGCACGCCGGCAACAGAGAGCAGCGTCTGGCGCACGCTGCGCCGCGACCCTCGCGCAGTGCTGGCGCTCGGCTATCTCGCGCTCCTCCTCGTCGTGTCGGTGTTCGCGGCCCAGATCGCGCCCTATTCGCCGATCGACCAGAATGCGACCGAATTGCTCATGCCGCCGAGCGCGGCGCACTGGCTCGGCACCGACGACCTGGGCCGCGACGTGGTGAGCCGACTCATCTGGGGGGCGCCGAACTCGCTCTACGCCTGCGCGCTGGCGGTGAGCGTGGCCATTGTCCTCGGCGTGCCCATCGGCGTCGTCATCGGCTTCGCCGGCGGTTGGCTCGACGAGGTGGCGAGCCGCTTCATCGATGCGCTGCTGTCGTTCCCGCCCATCGTGCTCGCCATTGCGGTCACCGGCGCGCTGGGCATCGGGCTCACCAACGCCATGCTGTCGGTGGGCATCGTGTTCGCGCCGGTGCTGGCCCGCATCGTCCGGGCGCAGACGCTGGTGGTCAAGCAGGCGCTCTATGTCGACGCCGCACGCGCCTTCGGCGCATCGACCCCGCAGATCATCGTGCGCCACATCCTGCCCAACGCCATCCAGCCGGTGATCGTGCAGGTCACCCTGATGCTGGCCATCGCGCTGCTGGCCGAGGCCAGCTTGAGCTTCCTGGCGCTCGGCGTGCAGCCCCCGCAGGCGAGCTGGGGCGGCATGCTGGCGCGGGCCTACAACTACATCGAGATTGCCCCGGCCCAGATGTACACGCCCGGGCTCGCCATCCTGTTCACGGCACTGGCGTTCAACGCGCTGGGCGAATCCCTCCGCGTCGCCCTCGACCCGACCATGAAGCGGCGCTAGGGCGGAGCTTCCAGCTCGGCCAGCATTCGCCCGCCCTCGTGCGCAGCGCTGCGAAGCTGCCGGCAGGATCCCTCAGATCGTCGCCTCTGCCCAGTCACGCCCCGACGCTTGGACGATGCGTCGGATCGTGCAGGGGCGCCCCGCGGATGCTTCGATCGCGATCGAAGCATCGCCCCTCCTGCCGCGATACCCCTTTGGTCCCAGAGATCGAGGGAGACCTCATGCAGGACCGTCGGCTTACGCCAGTAGACAGCTTCCGTGACCAAGCAGCGGTGTTTTATGAACGCCGGCGGTGGCTCACGCTCCCAACGCTCTGTCTCGCGGTGCTGATCGCGCAGCTCGACACCTCGGTGGTCAATCTCGCCCTGCAGCCGATCGGCGCCCATTTCCACGCAGAGGTCGGTGCATTGCAGTGGGTCGTGGATGGCTACAACCTGGTCTACGCTGTGCTGCTGCTGACGGGCGGGCTATTGGCCGACCTCTATGGGCGTCGCCGCATCTTCGTGGCCGGAGCGGCGGTCTTCACGGTTGCATCGCTCATCTGCGCGGTCGCTCCCACGATGCTCGTCTTGATCGGCGGGCGGGCGCTCGCAGGCGTAGGTTCGGCGCTGCTCTTGCCAGCCTCCCTCGCCGTCATTCGGGTGGTCTGGTCCGAACCGAAGCAGCGCGGACGCATGCTCGGTATCTGGACGGCCTGCAACGGCCTGGCGTTTGCCGTCGGTCCGACCGTCGGCGGCTTTCTGATCGCACACCTCGGCTGGCGCAGCATATTCCTGGTGGTCGTCCCCGTCGGGGTCGCGGCTGTGGCGCTCGCCCTCCCTGCCATCCCGGAATCCTCCGACCCGCAGGGCCGTCATTTCGATGCCGCGGCCCAGGTACTGGGTGCGCTCGCGCTCGGCGGTTTCGCGGTGGCGGCGATCGAGTCGCGCGGCACGATCATCCCGGCTGTCCTGGGACTGATCGTTGCCTTGGCTGCGCTCATTCTGTTCATCAAGGTCGAGAGGAAAAGAGGTCAAGCCGCCCTCGTGCCACTCGACATGTTCCGCATCCCGGAGTTCTGCGCGGGCGCTGCTGCAACGGCGGGCATGACCTTCGGCATGTACGGTGCCCTCTTCCTGCTGCCCCTGACCTGGCAGGCCACGGGCAGACTCGATCCAGTGGGCGCAGGCATCGCGCTGATGCCCATGGCGCTCGTGTTCGTGTTCGTGTCGCCTTTCTCCGGACCGCTGGAGTCGCGCTTCGGAGCGCGCGTGATGACGGGTGGCGGCGTTGGCCTCATCGGGCTCGGCCTCCTCGTCATCGGGCTCACGGTCGATTTCATTTCGATCGTCCCTGCCGAGATAGGGCTCGGGCTCACAGGCCTGGGCATGGGGCTCGCCACGGGGCCGCTCATGGGCACGGCCGTGGGGGCCGTCAGTCCCGCCCGTTCCGGGACAGCGGCTGCGCTCATCAATGTGGCCCGCATGGCCGGTGCCACGACAGGTGTCGCGATCCTCGGCGCCGTCATCACCGTGGTACAGAGCGGACCGGGCGGCCTCCGCCTTGCCATGCTGATCGGCGGCCTCGCGCAACTGACGTCGGCGGCGGTGGCGTGGAGGAGCACGGGTGCGAGCGTCGTACCGCAGGGCGGCTGAGCCGCCTGACCGTCCGAACCTTGGCACGTGCCTCCGGTTTCTGTTCGCGCTGGACGTACCTCCACTCAGGCAAGGGTCAGGCGGCGCGCGCCGCCCGTCGCCGCCGCTGAGCGAGGGCGAGGGCGAGCAGGGCGGCGATGGCCGGGAGCGCGAACAGGAAGGGGCTGGGGCGGTCGTTGGGGACGCGCACCGCCTCGATGCGGTCGCCGGGACGCAGGCGCTGGCGCGCGGCCTCAGAGCCCGGCCGCACGGACGCGATGGTGGGCTCATCGCCCGGCGCCAGCACCACGCCCGCCTCCGCCAGGCGCGCCCGCGCATCGCCCTTGCCACCGAGTTCGAGGCGCACGGCCTTGCTCACGTCGTCGCCGGCGATGTCCTGCGTGGCGACGCGCACCCTGAGCGTGCCCGGCGCCTGGGTCCGTTCGACCACGGTCATCGCCTGCGAGCCCGGCAGGTCGCGCAGGGGCGGGACGACGCGGTCCATCCAGAAGTTGGGCCGGAACAGGGTGAAGCAGATCAGCAGCAGCAGCGCCGTCTCCCACCAGCGGTTGCGTGTGAAGAAGAAGCCCTGCAGGGCCGCGACGAAGGCCATCATGGCGAGCACCGCGCAGCCGATCACGACGATGAAATGCACGGGTCCGCCGATGTCGATGAGCAGCAGCTCCGGGTTGAAGATGAAGATGAAGGGCAGCAGCACCGTGCGGAACTCGTACCAGGTGCCCTGCCAGCCGACCCGCATCGGGTCGGCGCCGGCTATTGCCGCGGCGGCGTAGGCGGCGAGCCCCACCGGCGGCGACACGTCGGCCATCAGGCCGAAGTAGAACACGAACATGTGCACCGCGATGAGGGGCACCGCGAGGTCGTTCTGGGCCGCCAGTTCCACCACCACCGGCGCCATCAGGATCGCCACCACCACGTAGCTGGCCGTGGTGGGCAGCCCGGAGCCCAGCAGGATGCAGATGATCCCGACCAGCAGGAGCATGATCACGAGGTTGCCGCCGGACAGGAATTCCACGACCTCCGTCATCACCAGGCCCACGCCGGTGAGCGTGACCGTGCCCACCATGATGCCCGCGGTGGCCGTGGCGATGCCGACAGCGGCCATGTTGCGCGCCCCCAGCTCGAGGCCGCCGATGAAGTCGCCCACGCCCTCGCGGAAGTGGCGGCCGATCGCTCCCTGGCGCCGGCACAGGGCGATCAGCGGCTTCTGGGTGAGCACCAGGCCGCCCATGGCGGCGACGCCCCAGAAGGCGGCGAGACCCGGCGACATGTCTTCCACCATCAGGCACCAGATGAGGACCGACACGGGCAGGAGATAGTGCAGCCCGGTGCGGGCGGTCTCGTAGAAATCCGGCACCGCCACCAGCGGCCGGGTTGGGTCGTCGAGCGGCAGGTCCGGGTGCCGCGCCTTGTTGGCGATCAGCAGGAGATAGGCGGCGAGGAGGAATGCGAGGGCGCCCCAGCTCGCCCAGTCGCCGAACGCCGCGCGTGTCCAGCCGAGCCCCCAGTAGACCGCGCCGCTGAGGATGATGAGCGAGCAGACGGTGATCACGGCCTTGATGAGGCTCTGCTGCCAGCTGCGCAGGCGGCGGCCGGGCAGGCCCGTCATGCCGGCTTTCACCGCCTCCAGATCGACCACGTAGAACAGCGCGCCGTAGGTGAGGAGCGCGGGCACGATGGCGTGCTTGACGACATCGGCGTAGGTGATGCCGACGTACTCCGCCATCAGAAACGCGGCGGCGCCCATGACGGGCGGCATCAGCTGGCCGTTGACGCCGGCGGCGCACTCGATGGCGCCGGCCTTCGTGGGCGTGTAGCCCACGCGCTTCATGAGCGGGATGGTGAATGTGCCCGCGGTCACCACGTTGGCCACCGACGAGCCCGAGATCATGCCGGTCATGCCGGACGACACCACGCCGGCTTTGGCGGGTCCGCCGCGGAAGCGGCCGAGCAGCGAGAACGCCACCTGGATGAAGAAATTGCCGGCACCCGCCTTGTCGAGCAGCGCACCGAACAGCACGAACAGGAAGATG
>DATBKR010000368.1:0-3277 GCA_036555805.1 Hyphomicrobiaceae bacterium
CAACACGCCCCAGCGGCGCTCCACGGCGCGGCGCTGCGTGTCGCCGGCGCGGTCGAGGTCGGTCCCCAGCACTTCGATGGCGCCCCGGCGCCTGGCCAGGAGCCCGATGATGGTGCGCAGGAGCACCGACTTGCCGCTGCCGGACCCGCCGACGAACCCCAGGATCTCGCCCGCCTGCACGTCGAGCGACAGCCCGTCGAGCACAGTGTGCGCGCCGAAGCCCACAACGAGGTCGCGCACGCGGATGACGGCATCGCTCACGGCGCCACCCGTCACATGTCGATCGAGGCGAAGAACATGGCGAACACGCCGTCGAGCACGATCACCAGGAAGATCGACTTCACCACCGACGTTGTGGTCTTGAGCCCGAGCGACTCGGCGCTGCCTTTCACACGCAGCCCTTCCGAGCAGGCGACGATGCCGATTGCGAGCGCCATGAACGGAGCCTTCATCATCCCCACCTTGAAGTGCGTGAGCGAGATGGCTTCCTTGAGGCGGACGATGAAGGTCTCCGGCGCCATGCCTCCGTAGAGCCATGCCACCAGGCCGCCGCCGTAGAGCGCGGCCATGGAGCCCAGGAACGTTAGGAGCGGCAGGGCGATGACGAGGGCGAGCACGCGCGGCAGGATCAGCACCTCGACAGGGTCGCGCCCCATGGTCTGCAGCGCGTCGATCTCCTCGCGCATCTTCATGGAGCCGAGTTCGGCGGTGTAGGAGCTGCCCGAGCGTCCCGCCACCATGATGGCGACGATCAGCACTCCGATCTCGCGCAGCACCAGGATGCCGACCATGTCCACCACGTAGACGTCGGCGCCGAACTTGCGGAAGTGGAAGATGCCCTGCTGGGCGATGATGCCGCCGATCAGGAAGGTGATGAGGAGGATGATGGGCACCGCCTGCAAGCCCACGCGGTCGAGGTGGTGCACGAACGACGTGAACCGGAACGTGCGCGGCCTCGCCAGCGCGCGCACCGCCGCTGCCCCCAGGGCGCCCAGCATGTCGAGGAACGGGACGAGGGCGCGTCCAACCCCGGCCACCGCGCGGCCCAGCCCCGCCAGGGCCGAGACCAGCGGGTTCTCCCGGCGCGGCGCCGGCAGCGCTTCGCGGTTCGCGTAGCGGATGCCGCCCAGCAGGGTGCGATAGCGTTCGGGCACCCCGGTGATCTCCGCACCCAGGTTGCGGGCCTGCCAGTCGCGCACCAGGCGCTCCAGCAGCCACGCGCCGTAGGTGTCGAGGGCGCGGATCTCGCGCATGTCGAGCGACAGGGCACCGGCCTCGGCCGTCCGCGCGCCGTCGATGAGGCGCTCCAGCTCGCGCGCGTTGGCCGCCGTCCACGACCCGCCGGCGGCCAGCACCAGGCAGTCATCCACGATCTGGCCGTTCAGCAGAGGCTCCAGGCTCAACGCTCCCTCCGGTCGGGCGGCCGTCCGTTCCCACGGCATCTTCCCTCATGCCTTGCCGCGGCCGAATTGCGGCGCCGCCGTTCGGCGTACTACGTCGCCTCCTGCAACTTGGGCGCGCCAAACGCTCCCGGACGCGGCACGGTTGTCATCCGCGGCGGATGTCCGGCGCGACCGTCCGCCGACTAGCCCTTGCCCATCGTGACATTCACGCTGCGCATCCTGATGCCCTCGGTGGAGATGTTCACCACCTGCTTGGCGCCAGCGTAGCTCACCGACATGGCACCCTTGAAGCCGCCGCCGGTTACCGACAGGCTCATCTTGTCGCCTGTGATCCGTCCGTTGGCCTCCCCGGACGCATTGAACGTGCGCTCCTCCCACGTGCCGATGAGCCTCTCGCCCTCCGCCATCAGCTGCCCGCGAATCTCCACCTCGGTCGTGGCGCTGCGGCAACGGATCGCGAGCCGCAGCCTGTCGCCGCCCCCCGTGTAGTAGGCCGTGCACCGGATACCCTCGGCCTGCCCGTCGTCGTAGCGGATCTGCCCCTGCCCGGACCAGGAGCCTATCAGGCTGTCGAACAGCGAATCCGCGCGTGCGGGCCCCTGCCACACCATCGCAATGGCGAGCGCGCACGGGACGGTCCGCCACGCCAGCGTGCGGGCGAGGCTGCGTGCCGCCCCGGCACTCGCAACGGCATCGCCCGTGGCGCCCGGTGTCTCAATCGTATGCATCAACCTGCTCCTGATCCTGTGCACAAGCAACGACGCCAGCGCCTTCCCTAACGCACGTCGTCGCCGATTGCCAGTCGGAGCCGGCGCGTTGGCGCTGCCGGCCATCCTTGTGCCCCTGATTGGCTGTGCTGCCGTGCGACATCAGCACCGGGATGGTCGTGCGGGATGCTCTGTGGACGGGGGTAGAGAACGGGGTCAGACCCCTTGCGCGCGCGCTGCAGTTTCAAATCTCGACCATGGAGGCAAGGGGTCTGACCCCGACCGGGCAAGCGGGGGCTGACCCGTTCACAAAGCCTTGATGTTAACTACGAATCTTTAAGAAGCGCGAACTGTCCGCGAGGAGTAGCCCAGCAACCGCATACAATTCGCCGCCCACGGCGATGCACGACGGGGCGCCACGAGCACCGCCGTTATGGACGCGTAGCGGAAACGAGCCGGGCGCGTGCCACGCTCCCCCGTGCGGCGCCTGGCTGCAGGATCGTCCCCGTGTTGAAACGAGCCGAAACGCGACGCCCCAAGGCGAAGGCTCTGCTTCGGGCTTGCCTGTGGCTGGTTGCGGCGGTGGTGGTGCTCGACGCCGGCCTGGGGTTCTGGCACCGCTACGGTTCCACCAGGCCCGGCCAGTCGGCCGTCAATCAGGTCGCGGGGCCAGCGCCGGCGCCGGTGCAGGTCGCCACGGTGGAGAAGAAGGATTTCCCCATCGTCTTGACCGGGCTCGGGACCGTGCAGGCCACCAACACCGTCACTGTCAGGTCGCGCGTCGACGGGCAGGTTGTGAAGGTGGCCTTCAAGGAAGGGCAGATGGTCAAGGAGGGCGACCTTCTCGTCCAGATCGATCCGGCGCCGTATCAGGCGGCCCTCGACCAGGCGGTCGCGAAGCTCGCGCAGGACGAGGCCAGCCTGAAGTTTGCCAAGCAGGACCTGGATCGCACTGTTCCGCTGGCCAGGCAGGGCGTCTCCACGCAACAGCTTCTGGATCAGCGCACCGCCAACGTCGCCAACCTCACCGCGCAGGTGCAGGCCGACCGGGCCGCCATCGACAGCGCCAAGGTCCAGCTCGCTTACACCACGATCAGGTCGCCGTTGACGGGCCGGGCCGGCTTCCGTCTGGTCGATCCAGGCAACATCGTGCACGCCGCCGACCAG
>DATBKR010000369.1:0-2730 GCA_036555805.1 Hyphomicrobiaceae bacterium
GCCGACGTGCCGGGCAGCGGCGAGCCGCGGCGCGTGGGGCTCGGCATGGTGATGATCGCGCGCGCCTCCGGGCGGCCGATCCTGCCCATGGCCCTCGCCACCTCGCGCTACCTGGCGCTCAACACGTGGAGCCGCATGACCGTCAACCTGCCGTGGTCGCACCTGGGGTTTGCCGTCGGCGACGCGGTGCACGTGCCGCGCGATGCGACGTCCGGCGACCTCGAGATTTACCGGGCGGAGGTGGAGCGGTCGCTGAACGCGGCCACCGCTGTGGCCTATGCCCGCGCCGGCGCGGATCCGGCACGCGCGACACCGGGCTATCCCCCCGGGCCCGGCCTGCGGCTCGGGACCTACCGCACACTCACCTCGCTGGCGCGCCCGCTCGCCCCCGCCATCCTGAAGCTGCGCCAACGGCGCGGCAAGGAGGACCCGTCGCGGCTGCCGGAGCGGCTCGGCCGCCCGAGCGCGTCGCGGCCGGGGGGCCAGCTCGCGTGGTTCCATGCCGCCAGTGTGGGCGAGACGCTGTCGATCCTGCCCCTGATCGCGGCGCTGGCCGAGGCGCGCCATTCGCTCTCCTTCCTGCTGACCACAGGCACCGTCACCTCGGCCAAGCTCGCTGCACAGCGGCTCGGCGCGCGCACGCTGCATCAGTATGCACCGCTCGACGTCCCCCAGCACGTGCGCGGCTTCCTTGACCATTGGCGGCCCGACCTCGCCGTGTTCACGGAGTCGGAGATCTGGCCCAACCTGATTTTGGAAAGCTTTGCACGCCGCATCCCGCTCACCCTCGTCAACGCGCGCATGGCCGACCGCTCATACCGCCGCTGGCGGCGCAACAAGGGCGTGGCGCGAACTCTGTTCGGCCGCTTCTCGCTGGTGCTCGCGCCGAACGACGCGCTGGCGCGGCGCTTCAAGACGCTGGGTGCCGCCACCACGGTCGCCGTGGGCAACCTCAAGATCGACACGCCGCCGCCGCCGGTGGACGAGCTGGAGCTGGAGGGGCTGAAGACCGCGGTGGACGGGCGCCCGCTGCTGCTGGCGGCCTGCACGCACGAAGGCGAGGACGCCATCGTCGCCGACGCCCACGTCGAGCTGTGCCGGCGCTTCCCGGATCTCCTCACCATCATCGCTCCACGGCACCCGGATCGCGGCGCGGCGATTGCCGAGCTCCTGCAGGGGCGGGGGATGGCCGCGGCGCGGCGCGCGCTTGGGCAGTTGCCCGACCGAGCGTGCGGGGTGTACGTGGCGGATACGTTGGGCGAACTGGGCATGCTCTACAAGCTGGCGCCGGTCGCCTTCATCGGCGGGTCGCTGGTGGACCGCGGCGGCCACAACCCCATCGAGGCCGTACGCCACGGCACGGCCGTGATCACCGGGCCGCACTGGCGCAACCAGGCCGATACGTACCCGGCGCTGATCGAGCACAACGCCGCCGTCGTGGTGCATTCCGCACCGGAGCTGGCCGAGGCGGCGCGGCGGCTGCTGGGAGACGACGTGGAGCTTGCGTGCATGCGCGCGCGCGCCGCGGGAGCCCTGGCGGAGCTGTCCGGCGCGCTCGCGCGCACGGCCGAAGCGCTCCTGCGCTATCTTCCGCATGAGGACGAGCTTGCGCGCGCGATTTGACGAGCCGTCGTGGTGGTATGGCGATGGCGAGGCCGCGGGGCGCCGCCTGCGCCGCAGCGCGGCAGCCGGATGCCTCGCGCCGCTGGGCGCGCTCTACGGCTGGGTTGCGCGCACGCGCTATGCCCGCGCCGAGCCCTACCGTGCGCGCCTGCCCGTCGTCTGCGTCGGCAACCTCACCGCAGGGGGCACCGGCAAGACGCCCCTCACGCTCCATCTGTGCCGGCACCTGCAGGGGGCGGGCCTGCACCCGGCGGTGCTGACGCGCGGCTACGGGGGCAGCCACGCGGGGCCGCATTGGGTGGCCGAGGGCGACGGCGCCGATGCCGTGGGCGACGAGGCACTGCTGCTCGCCCGCGCCGCGCCAACGCTCGTCTGCCGCGACCGGGCGGCGGGCGCGCAGGCGATCGAGGCGCGCGCGGCATGCGACGTCATCGTCATGGACGATGGCCTGCAGAACCCGCAGCTCGCCAAGGACCTGACGCTGGCCGTGGTGGACGGCACGCGCGGCCTCGGTAACGGCCGCGTGATGCCCGCGGGCCCGCTGCGGGCCCCGCTCGGCTTCCAGCTCGGCCTCGTCGACGCCATCGTGGTCAACGCGCGCGCGCCAAGCGCCGGCGATGCGGTCGCGGACCGGCTGCGCGGTCGCTTCGACGGCCCCATCCTGCGCTGTGCCACGGTCGTGGCCGGCGACACGGCCTGGTTCAATGGACGCCGCGTGGTCGCCTGGGCCGGCGTCGCCGCCCCACAGCGCTTCTTCGCCATGCTGCGGTCGCTGGGCGCGGAGGTGGCGGAGACCATCGCCTTCGCCGACCACGAGCGCCTCACCGAGGCCGACGCACGTCGCCTGCTTGCCCTGGCCGAACGGAGCGGCGCTACCCTCGTCTCGACCGCGAAGGATATGGCACGCCTCACGGGCACAGCGGGCGCCCTTGCGGCCCTCGCGGGAGCCACCCGCGTGCTGCCGATCACACTGCACTTCGCCGCGCCCGACGCGGAGCGGCTGGCGGCGTTGATGGACGGCGCGATGGGGCGGAAGCGCGGTTAGTGTTCTGACTCTCGTGGCTCCAGCGCCTTCTTGTCGTCCCGGAATTCCGCGAAGCGGAATAT
>DATBKR010000370.1:0-3105 GCA_036555805.1 Hyphomicrobiaceae bacterium
CTCCTCGTTGGCCGCGATGCGCACGTTGCTGTCGCTGCCGATTGCGAACCGACCGCCCGACAGCAGGAACTCCGTGGCCGGGAAGATGCCGTCGCCGAGGTTGGCCTCGGTGATGGGGCACAGGCCCACCACGGCGCCGGAGCGTGCGAGGCGCCGCGTCTCGTCCGCCGTCATGTGCGTGCAGTGGATGAGGCACCAGCGCTCGTCGAGATTCATGTTGTCAAGCAGCCATTGCACGGGCCGGGCGCCCGACCAGGTGAGGCACTCCGCCACCTCGTTCTCTTGTTCGGCAGCGTGGATGTGGATGGGGATTTCGGGAAACGCCGCGCACAGCGCCTGCAGCTCCGGCGCATCGACGGCGCGCAGGGAATGCGGGGCGAGCCCCAGACGTGCGCCGTCGAGCGCGGCAACGTGGGAGCGGCTCGCCTCCATGAGGCGGACGAAGCCGTCGAGGTCGGACAGGAAGCGCGCCTGGGCCGGCGTTGCCGGCTTTCCGCCGCAGCCGCCGTGGGCATAGAAGCAGGGCAGCAGCGTGAGGCCGATGCCGGTGGCCTGCGCTGCGGCGGCGATGCGCGCGGCGGTCTCGGCGGGGTCGGCGTAGCGCGATCCATCGGGGGCGTTGTGCAGGTAGTGGAACTCGCCGACCGAGGTGAACCCGGCCTCCAGCATCTCGGCGTAGGCCAGGGCCGCAACCGCCTCGATGTCGTCCGGCGTCATCTCGGCCACAAAGCGATACATGACCTCGCGCCAGGTCCAGAAGCTGTCAACGGGGTCAGACCCCGTTCCTGCAACGGGCACGTCCTGCCGCTCGCGTCGTTGAAAGGGGTCTGACCCCGCTTCATGTCGCTCGGCGAGGCCCGCCATGGCACGCTGGAAGGCGTGGCTGTGCACGTTGGGCAGGCCGGGGATGGCAAGGCCGGCGATGCGCTCGGCGCCGGGAGGTGGCGGGCTGCCGGCGGCGATGGCCGCAATGATGCGGCCGTCGATGGCAACCGCCACGTCGCTGCGCCAGCCCTCGGCCAGCAGCGCCCTGTCGAAGAAGAGTCGCCTCACGACCGCGCCTTTTTGCCCCGACCACACCCGCACAAGCGGGCCCGGACCCGATTAGACAGAACGCGATGCGAGGTCTAGCGTTTCTCAAGTCCGTAGCACCGCTGGACAAATCCCGGAGGACGAGCATGCGGGTGGATCGCGTCTGGACCGGCGGCCGGCTGGCCACGCTCGCTCCCGACCGCGCCGGCCTCGGCACCGTGGAGGACGGCACCCTGGCGGCGCGCGACGGGCGCATCGCCTGGGTCGGCCCGACCGCGGACATGCCGGCGTTCGAGGCGGCCGAGCGCATCGATCTGGAGGGCCGCTGGGTGACGCCGGGGCTGATCGACTGTCATACGCACCTCGTGTACGCGGGCGACCGTGCGCGCGAGTTCGAGCTGCGGCTGGCCGGCGCCAGCTACGAGGAGATCGCGCGCGCCGGCGGCGGCATCCTCGCCACGGTGAAGGCGACACGGGCCGCCACGCAGGCGGAGCTGGTGGAGGCGGCGCTGCCGCGGCTCGATGCGCTGATCGCCGAAGGCGTCACGGGCATCGAGATCAAGTCGGGCTATGGCCTGGAGACCGACACCGAGGCGCGCCAGCTGCGGGCCGCGCGGGCGCTCGGCAGCCTGCGGCCGGTCAGGGTCGCCACGACCTTCCTCGGCGCGCACGCGCTGCCGCCGGAGGCAGAGGGCGACAAGGACGGCTACATCGACCGGCTGCGCTCCGACATGCTGCCGAGGATCGCCGGCGAGAGCCTGGCCGATGCGGTGGACGCCTTCATGGAGGGCATTGCCTTCGACGCGGAGCAGACGGCGCGGGTGTTCGAGGCGGCCCGGCGGCTCAGCCTGCCGGTGAAGCTGCACGCCGACCAGCTCTCCAACCTGGGCGGCGCGGCGCTGGCGGCCCGCTTCGGGGCGCTGTCCGCAGACCATCTGGAGTTCACCGACGAGGCCGGTGTTGCGGCCATGGCCAAGGCCGGCACGGTCGCGACGCTGCTGCCGGGCGCGTTCTACTTCATCCGCGCAACCCGGAGGCCGCCGGTGGAGCTGTTCCGCACGCACGGCGTGAGAATGGCGCTGGCGACCGACAGCAATCCGGGCTCCTCGCCCCTCACCTCGCTGCTGCTGGCGATGAACATGGGCGCCACGCTGTTCCGGCTCACGGTGGAGGAGATCGTCGCCGGCGTGACGCGCGAGGCGGCCCGCGCGCTGGGCTGGCTGGCGGACTCCGGCACGCTGGAGGCCGGCAAGTGGTGCGACCTCGCCATCTGGGACGTGGAGCGGCTGGCCGAGCTGCCCTACCGCATGGGGTTCAACCCGCTCCACAAGCGCGTGTGGAGAGGGCAGTGAGCGCCATCACGCTGCAGCCGGGGCGCGTGAGCCTCGACGACTGGCGCGCGATCCAGCGCGGCGCCGGCGTGCGGCTCGATCGCGCGTGCGCGCCGGCCATTGCCGCCAGTGCCGAGGCCGTAGAGTCCATAGTGGCGCGCGGGGCGCCGGTCTACGGCATCACCACCGGCTTCGGCAAGCTCGCCAGCGTGAGGATCGGCGCGGCCGACCTTGCGCGGCTGCAGCACAATCTCGTGCTGTCGCACGCGGCCGGCGTGGGCGAGCCGGCGCCGCCCGACGTGGTGCGGCTGATGCTGGCGCTGAAGCTGGCGAGCCTGGCGCGCGGGGCCTCCGGCGTGCGGCCGTCCACCGTCGCGCTGCTGGAGAGAATGCTGGCGCACGGGCTCTTACCGGTGGTGCCGTGCCAGGGCTCCGTGGGGGCCTCGGGCGACCTGGCGCCGCTCGCGCACATGGCGGCGGCCATGACCGGCGTGGGCGAAATGGATACGCTGCGCGGCCGCGCGCCGGCCGCCGAGGCGCTGCGGGCGGCGGGGCTGGCGCCGCTGGCGCTTGCGCCCAAGGAGGGACTGGCGCTGCTCAACGGCACGCAGTTCTCCACGGCCTGCGCCCTGGCCGGGCTGTTCGCAGCGCGCGATCTGCTGCAGGCGGGGCTGGTCGCGGGGGCGATGTCCACCGATGCCGCCAGGGGCTCGGACGCGCCGTTCGACGCGCGCGTACAGGC
>DATBKR010000371.1:0-19188 GCA_036555805.1 Hyphomicrobiaceae bacterium
ATGTGTGCTCAGCGCGGTGCTCGAACACCATCCGCACCGCCCGCTCACGCACCTCGGCCGAGAACCTTTGGGATGTCTTGTGATTCGCCATAGCTCCAATCTCTCAAGATCTGGAGCCTCCGACAAACCCGGGGCGGTTCATGATGCTGTTCTCCTTTCTCCCGCCCTACCGCGTTCTCATGACGTGGGTGTATGCGCGGACGGGGAGCCTGCTCATCGGCATGTTGCTGCACGCCGCTCTCACAGCGAGCGTACGCATCTTCGACCCACTCTCGATATCGGGAATACCGATCCTGATCTACAACCTGGCTCTCGGTGCCGTTCTGTGGATTGCGGTAGCTTTTGTTTTCTCGCGCTCTGTACCGGAATCCTGCCGACAGATGAATTAGATCGCTCCGCATCGCCGCCGACACTGGTGTGCGGACCTCGGCGCAGCCGTCTCAGCATCTATCGTTTCGTCCGTGGCGCCGATTGCTCCCATCTTCGCCAATCTGCCGTTCGATAACATTTGGCCGCTCGTCTGTCTCCCATGGCAGACGCGATTAAAGAGAACAATTGATCCGCGTCAACGCTTCCAACGTCGCGATCCCCGATATTGATCGCCTCGGCCATGACGAGTCGACCGAAGGGGAGGAACGATTATGCAATCGACAGCGGAAAGGCGCTTTATCTTTTTGTTCCGTATGCTTATGGCGTGGACTTTCTTGTACGCGGCCTCACACCAAGTGTTGGTGCCCGGCTGGAGCGTGGCGGGATTCCTCCGCAACACAAAAACCTTCCACGATCTATTCGCGATCTTTACGACGCCCAGCGTCGCACCCCTCATCACCTTTCTTGTAGGCTATGGGCATCTCCTTATCGGTCTGTCCCTTCTGGCGGGTCTGATGGTGCGTGTCAGCTCCACCTTCGGCATCTTGCTCATGCTGCTCTACTGGATGGCGCACATGGACTTTCCATACATCGAGAACGCCAACAATTTCATCGTCGACTACCACATCGTGTATGCCAGCGTCCTCGGCTACTTGATCTATAAGCAGGCCGGTTACGTCTGGGGCCTGGATGCACTGGCATCGAAGGTCCCGCTCTTCCGTGACGGAGATGCTTTGCATCCGCTGGTCGCCTGAATGGTCTCGCGGCACATGCCGGAAGCACTCCTCGCATACACTGCGCTTTTTGGTCGTGCTCCGTCCCGACCAGGCCGTTGCGGACGTCCGCCGCGACCCACGTGGGGTCGCGCCACGGCTCTGCGGTTCTGAGCCTGCGTCGAATGCTCCGAACCGACAGAGAGCAGGCCACCGCGCGAACGATGGGTGGCCGCAAGTGTAAGTCGTCATCCTCCATGCGGCTCTGTTGGGGAGCGAAATGCAGTACGAAGCCACGCCGAACGATGCGCAGCTCGGGTCGCAGCCGCGAAGCATCCCGTACTATCTGACGCAGACCTATTGGTGGGCTTACGTCCACCCTGGCGCCGTGCGCGTATTTGAACGGCAATGGCTTGTCAATCTGATCCTGTGGGGGAATTTCGCGCTGTTGCGCGATGCTGCACTGGATGAGCTTGGACCTGTCATTCAGGGGCGCACCCTGCAGATAGCCTGCGTTTATGGCGATTTCTCGCTGCGGCTCGCGGAAAGGATCGCGCCAGCCGGGTCATTGGACGTTGTCGACGTGCTTCCGATCCAACTGCAGAACCTGCGGCGCAAGCTGCCCGTATCGGCCCGAGTCCGATTGCTTGAACGGGACTCGACGGCGCTCGGTTTCGCAGACGGCAGCTATGACCAGGCGATCTTGTTCTTTCTCCTGCATGAGCAGCCAGCAGCGGTGCGCAAGCAGACGGTAGCCGAGGCAATTCGGGTGGTTAGGCCCGGCGGCAAGCTTGTCGTCGTCGACTATCATCAGCCCCGAAAGACGCACCCACTGCGTTATATACTGCCGCCGGTGCTACGTGCCCTGGAACCCTATGCTCTCGACCTGTGGGACGACGACAATATCGACAAATGCTTAGCCAACGTCAGCGTGAGGCGGAAGACCTTCTACGGCGGCCTATACCAGCAGCTGGTCATCGCTGTGTAGCGACGGCAAACAGCTGGTTCGGCCCATCTATGCGGCTGCCTTGGCTGCGTTCGCGATCGCCTCCCTGCTCTGTCGATCGCCTGTCGACGCGAATGCCGATTGAGTGAACGTGTCGACGGATCGCGCTCGACAACGTTGCGATCTGACGCGGATCAAGACGCAAGCCGCAACTGCCGACCGAGGGGTTGGTTCGTGAGCCACCCAAACTCAACGTTTATCCCGCAGGCTCAGTATGTAGGCGACGACGTTATCCCGATCGCTGTCTGCGATGACCAGGTTGGGCATGTTGCGATGTGGGGTGCGGAGAAACACGGTCAACGCCAAGGCCGTCATTCCGGGCGTATTGGCTATGGCCCTGAAAGTCGGCGCAGCTGCCGGCACCACTTGCCCCGGGGCCACGCCGTGACACTCGGCGCAAACCCTCTTCGCGAAATCGAGCCCCTTGCGTGCGTCGCCTAGCTCTTGCGCGGCGGCCGTAGAGCCGGCCAGAGGCCCAACCATGAGCGCGAAGATCCCCAGCCGTTTCGCCGTTTGCATTTGAACCTCACAGGCGCAAAGGCAGATCAGAAGATAGACAACTTTGGACGCATGGATTTGATGCGCATCAATGCTTCGCTACCGCCGCCGAAGTTGGCAATGACCACACCCGAGACTGGCCTCTTTTATCTGCTCGCCGCGGAGGCGCGCCCGCACGCGCGCCGCCGATCGTTCTGCGTAAGGGCCGCCAGCTATTGTCGCGGCCACCAATGAAACGGCTCCATCTGGCCACCCACGGGGCCACCCATTCCGGCCATGGGCAGGACGATGTCGTCGGCTTCCTTCTTTTGTGCGTCCGACAGCACCGCGTAGAGATTCGTGAGACTTCCCTTGATCTGCTTGATCTCATCCAGCCGCGCGCTGACAAATTGCTCTTGCGCCTCAAGGCGCTCCGGCAATGACTTCGCCTTCTCCTCCCGGCTGAAGGCGGCCTTCATGCGCTCGTTGTGATTTTTGGCGGCGGCTCGAATGGTGTCAGCGAGCTGGTTCCAGGCGGAGGCTTGCGCATCTGTGATCCTGAGCTCCGTCTTGATGAAGGCCAGCCGGCCCTCGATACGATCGAGCATTCCGTCTGGGCCGCGATCCCAAGGACCGCCGCCCCACCACATGCCCCCTCCGCGTGCCCCCATCATGTAGCCAGGTCCCCCCTGAGAGAGAGCGGGCCCTGCGATGAGCAGCGCTAGCGCACCGACGACGGCCGGACCGGTAAGGCTCTTGAGTAGCATCGTTCAGTCCTCCAAGAAACTTGCCTCGTTCCGCGCTCATGTTGCCGAGGCTCGGTCGCACAGTTCATCACCAAGTACGGTCGCCGAGTTTGACGCGGATCAAAGAGCTCAGGCCTTCATCCAGGGACCCGTCCTTGGCGATTGATGAAGATCAAAGCCTTGCAAGGCTGACCGTCAGACAAAGGAATTACGATTAGATACCCCTGCGGCGGGCCAAGCAGAAAGAGCGCGACCGCGACCAGCATTGTCTTGTTCTCACCCAGGTATGTCGGACGGGGTTGATCGGGACACGCCGACCCGGGGGCAAGCACGGTCCCTCCACGGATACTACCCCGACCGGGGGTATAGCGACGGCCCAGAAAAGCTCCTGCCACGCTCCAAATATCGACCAGAGGAGGAGATGATGAGTATCGAGAGGCCCGACGAGACGATGCATCCTCGGGATGCCTGGAAGCGCGGCTTGTTCATGCTCTTGTTCGCCATAGCTTTCGGCATCTCGCACGTCGTCTTGAATGTAGTCGCTATCGTGCAATTCCTTTGGCTGCTTTTCACCGGCGCACCCAATCGATTTCTGGCCAGGTTCGGGCAATCCTTCTCAAGCTGGCTTGCCGAGACCGCTCGGTTCGTCACGTGTGCCAGCGACGACAAGCCGTTCCCCTGGCAACAGTGGCCGGACGCCGGTTGAAGCCGCAATGTGCAGCACCTTGGTCTGTCGGATGTCTATCTGCCTCAACATGCATCCCAGCCGAGAAGGCTAGCAGCGTTCGATACCTGGTGGGGTCACCTGCCCCCATCGGGGCAACCGGGACAGATCCAGACTTCGACTTCGTGCTGCTCCTGGGGTCGGTGTGGGCCGATCATGCTGTGACGGCGCCACGCACTTACCTCGCGCAAACCTGCGCAAGCTCAAACGTATGGCCCTTTTCGGAAGGCCTTGAGGCGGCCCGCGGCGGCCGGCGTCTCGACGGTCATGCGGCCACCCCGGATGGCACTTTTTGCGAGCCCGCGCGCGGTCCACGAGGCGGGGCACGATGCGTTCACCCCCTTGCTTCCCGCGCCGCACGGCAGAGGCTCAGCGCATGTCCGCGTCGCGCGCCGCTCTCGCCTTATGCGGCCGAGGTGCGCGGTTGTCGCGCTGCCGCGGGCGCGATGATCGTGAACGCGCGCCTATCCGAGCGGCAAATGGCGCGCACCACGTCGCGTCCCATGGCTGCGACCAGCGGCACGCCGGCGACTCCTGCCCACTGGCCGACCATGTAGAAGTCGGCGAGCCCCGGCAGCGTCTGGCTCAAGCGCCGGCCTGTGAACAGTGCAAGCGCCATCGCCGCAATGGGGGAGCGATAGCCATGGCCGTTGCCCGTGAAGCGCAGGGTCGTCATCGGCGTCGCCACGTCCACGACCTCGATGTCGTCGCGCAGCTTGGGAAAGCGCCTCTCGAGCAGGCTGATCACGGCCTCGGCAATATCCCGCTTCTCCTGAGCGTAGCGCTCGGGCTCCTCGTGGAGCCTCTGCCAGTGGTCAAAGCTGGTGGCCATGACGACCTTGAGCGCGGTCTTGCCGGGTGGGGCCAGGCTCGGGTCGAAGCCGAACGGCTCCACATAGAGCCGATGGCGCGCCTCGCCGGCGATGATCACCGGCTGTTCCAGCGACAGCACGATGGCGTGCGACTCCTGGGACAGGTCACGGGCGACGCCGAGCGACACGTGGATGCCCATCTCGATGCGGTCCTCAGGCGCGCGGTAGTAGGACCTGATGGCAGGGCTGGTGTAGCGGCCGCCGAGCATCTCGAAAATCGTGGCGTGCCCGTTGGCATTGGAGACCACGATATCGGCGCGGTGCTCGGAGCCGTCGGTCAGGCGCACCCCCGCGGCGCGGTCGTTCTCGACGAGGATCGACTGCACCTGCGCATGATAGCGGATCTGTCCACCGAGCTCGAGAAAGCGTCGCTCGATGGCGCGCGCCACAGCGATGGAGCCACCAGCCGGCCAGCCGTAGTCGCCGATATGGGTGCGGCCCAGAAACGTCAGCAGCATCGCCACCGGAATCTGCGGCCAGTCGTACACGAGGGTCGGGAAGGCGCGCCGCAGGAACGGATCGGTGAAGCGCTGCGCGAATTGCCCCAGCGTCACGCGGCTGTACTTCAAGAGCCTCGGCAGCATGGCGAGTGCCCGCGCGCGCTCGAGCGGGCCCGCGAGCGCCAGACCCAGTAGATCGAATGTCGCGAAATGGCGGGCCGCGCCGATCAGCTCGTCGATGACCTTGGCGTCAGCGGGGGCAAGCTCCGTCAGGTGCCGCTGGAGCCGGTCGAGGTCCGTGTAGACGGTAAGCGGCCCTCCCTCCGGCCGCTCGACGCGCACCAACTCCTCAAACGAGTGCATGGCAACCGCCGGGATCACGCCCAGCTCACGCCACATCGCGTGGAACACGCTCGCTGGCGTGGTGCCCGCCAGGTTGTGAATGCAGCCGTCGAAGGTGTAGCCGTGGCGCTTCCAGGACGTGCACATGCCGCCCGGCGCATCGTGCATCTCGAGGATCGTGGCCCGGTAGCCGTTCATGCGCGCGTAACATCCGGTCGACAGGCCGCCGATGCCGGCGCCTATGATGAGGATCGATCGCTCGGTCATGCCTCGTGTACCTCCTGCCTGGCGGCTGCCTCGGCCGGACCAACACCCGTCGCCGGATCGTTGCCCTTCGTCGTGAGCTCCAGCGCCGCCTTGCGCGCCTCCAAAGCTCTCAGGGTTGCCTCGAGAAGAGCGAGCATCCGCTCGCGCTCAGGCGCGTTCCCGGACGAGCCGTGGCCATGATGTGCTTGCTCAATGGCGCGTCGGACCTCTGCGATGCGTCGCTCCAAGCGTGCAAGCTCGCGAGCCTCTTCCATGACTATCGCTTAGTGCGACGAGCACCATGACGCGTTGAGCACGATCAAGAGATCAATGCACTCGTCGTGGCTCCCCGGCTATGTGGCTGCTGCCGTCGCCGACTGGCATGCCTGGCCGGGCACATGGCCGGTCACCCCTTCAGGTCTCATTCGCCGCTCAAGATGAGGTCGACGCCCGCCGGCCTCAAAGTCTGAGCTGGGCTCAGTTGGACGTACGTGGCGCAACCCTGACGCCACTGCCAACCTGGTCGGAGGGGAATTCCACCAGACGGTCGCCGATGGAGAGCCCGCTCAGGATCTCGGCATCCCGGTCAGTCATGGCTCCGACCTTGACCGAGCGCAGCACGGCCCTGCCGCCCTCCACGCGGAACACGGCCCACGTCCCACGGTCGCGTACCAGCGCGCCGATCGGCGCAACCATGGCCGAGGGTGCCTCCCGCAGGTAGACGCGCCCCCACACGCGATAGCCGGGGCCCAGGCGCTTCGAGTCTGCCGGCGGGCCCGTGAACTGCAGCATCACGAGGGTGCGCTGCTCCTCGACGCCGAGCGCGGAGATCTTGGTGAAGCCCTGGGGCTCGACGAGCCGCACCTCGGCCGGGATCGGCAGCGCCCCACCCCAGTTGAAGATCTCGGCACGGTCGCCCGCCTTGATCTTCACTGCGTCCTGAGACAGGAACTCGATCTGCGCCTCCAGGCCGCTGGTCTCGCCGATCTCGACCAGCGGCGTTCCTGCCAGGACGTCGCGCTCGCTCTGCTGGAGCAGATGCGTGACCACGCCCGACGCCGGGGACGTGATTGCAACGAAGCCGCTACCCGCCACCTCCGGCCCGGTTAGAAGTGACTCCGCGGCGGAGAGGTCGGCGCGCCGCGCCTCAATCAGCGCCTCGGCAGCGCGCACAGCCTTGTCCGCAGCGTCCGCAGCCGACTTGGCGTTGTCCAACGCCTGGGGCGCGACGATGGCCTGCTTGGCCAGAATGCTGGTGCGCGTGAACTCGCCGGCAGCGCGCACGCGCTGTGCCTCCAGCTGGTCACGCTGGGCCTCGGCGGACGCGAGTACGGCCTTGGCAGCCGCGACCGACGCCTCGGCCTGCGCCCGTGCGCGCGGATCGAGGAATGCGGCGGCGGCGGGACGGATACGAGCCACGACCGTCTTTGCCGCGACCACCCGGTCGCCGACCTCCAGAGGCAGCCGCTCCAGGTGTCCGGCAATCAGGGCCGATACGACGTAAGCCTGCCGCACCCGTGCCACACCTTGATCGGAGACGGTCTCCGCAATCGGCCCCAAACGCACCGTTGCCATGTCGACCAGCATGGCGCGCGGCCAGAACAGCACGGCGAGCAGCACCGCAACCGCGAGCCCGAGTGCAGCCACGACGATCCAGCGGGCACTGATCTTACGGATCACTGTGATCTGATGCATCATTGTCACTCTCGCGTCTTGAGGACGGCCACGAGATCCAACGACCAGATGCGCGCTCCGACCAGCGCTGCCGCTGCGCCTACGGCGGCGAGATAGGTGGAGATCGCCACGCCGTAGCTGCGTGGAGCAATGATCATCGGCAGCTGCATGTCCTGCTGTGCGAACCCGGCCACCAATGCTTTGGCCAGACCTATGCCGCCCAGCACGCCCATCGGTGCCGCAAGCAGAGCCAGGATCAGCAATTCGCCGATCAGCACGTAGGCGCACTCGAGCGGTCCGAAGCCCATCACCCTGAGCGTGGCGAGGTCGCGGCCCCGCTCCGAAAGCGCGATTCGGCTGACGTTGAAGGCGACTCCGAAGGCGATGGCCGCGGCAAAGCCCGCGAAGAATGTCATCTCCACGGTCATAACCTGCATTGCGGTGATCCGGTAGCTGGCGACCGTGTCGGCGCGGGAGGCGGTGCTCACGATCTGGGGCGCACGCTCGATCGCGCGATAGAAGTCCGAACGGCGGTCAGCGGCCAGCTGCAGGACCGCGGAAGAGGTGACGTCGCCATCGCCCATCACGCGATTAAGCACACTGCGATCCATGAAGAGCGACAGTCCGGCGTAGTCCAGCGCTACGTCCGTAACCGGCAGAACGACGATCGGGCGGCGTCCCTCGGTAATTTCCAGCTCGATGGCGTCCCCGGATTTCACGCCCAAGCGGTACGCCAAGGTGCTCGACAGGATGACGCCGCCGCCTTTCAGAGGCACGCTGCGGCCCGCCGGGGTGAGGGCGAGCGACAGGCGGGCATCGGGATCGATGCCGGTGATGAAGGCTTTCTGCTCGTGCCCGTGCGCATGCACGTGAACCGGTGCGAAGCGGACCGGCTCCGCCGTCAGCACGCCCGGCAGCCGTGCGACCTCGGCCACGGAGTGAATGTCGCGGTTCACGCCGAAGCCGACGAAGTCGGTCCAATGGCGGGAGCGGAAATAAGCCTGATCGAGGATCTCATCGAGGCTGCCGAACATGAACTGCGATCCGATCAGCAGCGAAAGGCCGACTGCGAGGCCGGCGAGCGTCAGGGCCGCGCGGCCAGCGAACCGTTGCAGGTTCCGCAGGATCAGGCGCGTGGGCTGATCGAGGAGGCGCCAGCCGGGCAACCTCTCGAGGAGGCCCCTGCGGTAGGCGGTCGGCGTCAATGGGCGCATTGCGACCGCCGGGCTCAAGCGCGTCGCCCGCCGCACCGCCGCGAGCGAGCCGGCCGCGGCGGCGCCGACCGAGATCGCCGCTGCGATCAGGAAGGCCGTCCATGAGAACTGCACGTCGAGGTGAGGAAAGCGCATGTATTGGACCAGCTCATTGGTCACTACCCCGCCCATCCAGGCGCCCACGCCGCCACCGGCAGCGGCGCCGACGAGACCGATCAAGAGGGACAGCTTCAGGTAGATGGACGAGGCCTCGAAGTCGCCGTAGCCGAACGCCTTGAGAAGTCCAACGTGCTCCCGCTCGGTCTCGACGAGCCGGCTCAGCACCATCTGCACGAGCCCGGCCGCGACCAGCAGAAAGATGGGTGGGATGACCCAGGCGATGATGCCGAGCCGGTCGATGCGCTCCTGCTGGAACTTGTGCGAGGTCTGGTCGGCACGCCCGACGGCGGGCATGCCGCCGTAAGGCGCGAGCGCGCGGTCGACGGCAGCCACGACCGCCGCTTCACTGGCACCGGCAGCCAGCTTCAATGAGACCGTGCTGAACGCGCCGCCGAGGCCAGTCGCCTTCTCGACCACGAAACGCGGCGCCCAGAACACACCGCGATGGGCGTCGTCGGGCATCATGGAGGCGGGGCCGGGCACGTAGACGTATTCGGGCGAAAGAGCCGAGCCGACAATGGTGAAGCTCATCTGGCGGCCATCGATGACCATCGCCAGCCGCTCGCCGAGGGACACGCGTGCCGCGTCGAGAAAGGTCTTGAGTGCGACGGCTTCATCGGTGCGGGTTGGATCAGGATAGCGTCCCTGCGTGAGCACGATCCGGTTGAGCGAGCTTCGCTCCTCGACTGGTAGCCCAATGAGGGTCGCGACGGCCGGTCGCATGAGGCCGGGAATTTGCATCAACCCCGACTTCATGGGGCGCGCATCGACGGCCACCACGCCGTCGATGCGGGCTAGGTCGGCCGCGATGGACAGGGGCACGCGCTTGGCGGTCGCGAACACGTCGGCGAAACGCGTGCGCTCGTAGTAGCGGGCCTGCGCGACGACCAGCGCCTCCTGCGTCGAGAACGCCATCACGGCGACCGACACACCGCACGCGATCAGGAGAGCGATCGCGAGGACCTGCATCCACATGCGAGCCAGGTCACGCAGGAGCTTGCGGTCGAGGGTGCGCATGGGGCTACCACGTCAGCTCGCTCGGGGAGCGCTTGAGAGGGTTCTCGGCGAGTTCCACCACAGCGCCGTCAGAAAAGCGCACAATTCGATCGGCGAGATCGGCGACCACCGCGTTATGGGTGACGATCATGGTCGTGGTCCCAACCTGGGCGGCCACATCCACGATGGCCTGCAGGACGCGCACGCCGCTTGCGCTGTCGAGCGAGCCCGTAGGCTCGTCGCAGAACAGGACCTCGGGGCGCTTCGCAATGGCGCGCGCCACCGCCACGCGCTGCTGCTGGCCGCCGGACAGCTCCGCGGGGAAATGATCGATCCGGTCCTCCAATCCGACGAGTGCGAGCGCCTCCGCAGCAGGCATTGGGTCGTCCGCGATCTCCGTGATCAGCTCGACATTCTCCCCCGCGGTCAGGCTCGCTGACAGGTTGAAGAACTGGAAGATGAAGCCCACCGACCGCCGGCGATAGACGGTGAGCTCGGCATCGGTCGCCTCGACGAGGTCGGTTCCGTGAAACAGGACCTGGCCGCTTGTGGCGCGGTCAAGTCCGCCCAGGATGTTGAGCAGGGTGGACTTCCCCGATCCCGATGGGCCGAGCAAGACGAGCGTCTCGCCGGCGCGGATGTCGAGGTCCACACCGCGCAGGGCCCGGACCTCGCCGGCAGACGTCCGGTACGTCTTGGTCAGTCCTCGAACCCGGAATAGACTTCGCGCGGTCGCCGCCATCTGCCTTGACGCGAATGCTGCGCGCGATCGCCGCCGCGGCACCATCGCTCTCCCCCGTACTGCCATCGTCCGAAGACTGCGGGAATCCAATCCTCAATGCTGAATCGCCACCTTGACTGCGATCAAAGTCGGCGACCCGTAGCGAACTGGAACAGTTTTCTTGCCGCTTCTGGGCGGGCGCATCCTGACGGCGCTCACGGCTGGCGCCTCTCGATTTTCGCGGCAGGCTGCCAAATCATTTGCACGCGGAGTGCAGTGATGCCGCGGGGCAGCCTGCCGGCCTTATCTGCAGCCTCGAGGATGAGGTTCGTTCCGGAGGGAACTCTCGGCCCATCGGCCGTAACTCGGCACATCGCCGACTCGGACTGCTGCCCATTGGACCTCGGGGCAGCTCGGCAAATCGCAACTGGATGCCGACGAGTACGAAAGCCAGGCGCTCCGCTGTTACAAAGCATTACAATTTCTATCCAGGCTTTAGCAAAGTTGGTGAAGGGCTGCGACGGGACGATGGTTGATTGGGCTCAACGCACTCGCAAGGAGCCCGCCCCATGCAGACGCTCTCTTTCCAGCCCGCCATCACCACCTCCCGCCCGATCAGCGGTCTCGACCAGACCCTCGCGCACGCCGCGCTGCGCCGCGTCGAGGCCAAGGAGTTCGTGTTCGTCGAGGGTGATCCCACCACCCACGTGTTCCGCGTCGAGACCGGGGCAGTCGCGCTCTACAAGGTGCTGGCGGACGGGCGCCGCCAGATTGTGGGCTTCGCCTATCCCGGCGACCTGATCGGGCTCGGCGCCCAGGGCGAGCACGTGATGAACGCCCAGGCGATCAAGCCGACCCGGCTGCGCTGCCTGGGCGTCGCCACGCTGCATCGTGCTGCGTCCAGCGATCCCGCACTGGGCTTCAAGCTCTACGAGGCCGTGGCGAGGGAGCTCGCCGCAACCCGCGATCTCATGCTCACCACGGGGCAGCGCAGCGCCACCGAGAGGGTCGTGAGCTTTCTGCTGGCCTTCTCGCGCCGCAGCGAGCGCAACGGGCAGAATCCGTGCGACTTCGAGCTGCCGATGACCCGGGCGGACATCGGCGACTTCCTGGGCCTCACCATCGAGACCGTGAGCCGCACGTTTACCAAGCTCAAGACCATGGGCCTGATCGAGCTGCCGCAGAGCAGCCGCGTCAGGCTTGTCGACCTCGACCAGCTGGAAAGCCTCGCCGCCGGCGACGATGACCAGGTCTAAAAGGCAGCTGGAGCGACCCCATGTCGATCGGTACCCATGGCCTCGACAGAGACGTGGCGGACGACGTTGCTCGCCGGCGCGCGCCTCGATGCTATACGCGACCGGCGATAGCCGACACCGCACAGTCGCGCCTCAATGTGGAGAACATCGCCCTCGCGTTCGCCCTCGTTGCCGTCTCGTGCGCCGCGTTCCTGATCCTCTCACAAGGCTGGAGCCTGTAACGATGCGAGCCCCTGCAATTCGCGCTTCAGGCACGACGATGGCGCACAATCTCGTGGCGAGTGGATCCCGGCCGGGGGTGGATTCCTATGCCGCCGATCTCAAAGCCAAGCTGCGCATAGCAGCCGATCAGGTCGGCGCGTGGTCACTGTTCGCCGACACCCTTTCGGGCAACCATCGGAGAATGGCAGGCCGCAATGCAAGCCGCGACGAGCCGTTCGGCGCACTTGCCGAACGATTGGCTGCCCTGGCGCAGGTCAGTCAGGCGGGACGGGCGCTGATGGACGTGTTGAGCCCCGAGCAGCAGCACGTCGCTGCCCAGGTGCTGCCGCTCTGCTGTCTTCAGCAAAGGTAGAAAGAATCGGGGCCGACCTGCTGCGGCGCTCAACCACCACAAAGGGACGACATATGAAAACGATCTTGGTCCCCGTCGGCGGCAGCGACGCCGATGCCGTGATCCTCAAGACGGCGCTGGCCGTAGCGCGGCCGCTTTCCGCACACTTGGAATTCCTGCACGTCCGCGTTGCTGCGGCGGATGCCGCCGTCCACACACCACACGTCGAATTCGCCAGAGGTGCGGGGCTCAGCGGCGCGCTCGATGCACTCGCGAGCAGGGGCAAGCAGCGATCCATGCAGGCGGAACGTCATGTACGCGAGTTCTGTGAGAGCAACGGCATCGAAATCGTCGGGGCACCCCGCGTAGCGCACTCCGTCACAGCGCGCTGGTGCCTCGACGAGGGCGAGGCGATGCAGCGCCTACTGTTTCACGCGCGTCATAGCGATCTCATCGTCATGGCACGTCCGAGCGGCCTCGATGGACTTCCACCGGATCGTCTGGAGTCACTGCTGGTCGGGTGCGGGCGACCCTTGCTTATTCCTCCAACCGAAGCTCCGATGCACGCAGTCCAAGTCGCCATGGTGTGCTGGAAGGAGACGCGCGATGCGGCCCGGGCGGTCTCGGCCGCAATGCCTCTCCTGGCGAAAGCGGGACGCGTTGTCGTTGTCAGTGTCAACGAAGACCGCGGCGAAACTCTTTTGGAACCCGTCAACGAGATCGTGCGTGAGCTGGCCTGGAACGGCATAGCCGCGGAGGCAAATGTTCTCGATCGCGACGGGCGGTCGACGGCCGATGCCCTGTTCGCGGCCGCTCGTGCCCACAACGCTGATCTCATGGTGATGGGCGCCTACGGTCATCACCATCTGCGTGAGGCCCTGTTCGGCGGCTGCACGCAGAGTGCAATCGAAGGCGCGCATTGCCCGGTCTTTCTTATGCCCTGATGCAGGACTCCTGCATTCCGACCGGCCGGGAAGAGATTCAGCGCATTTCGCGGATGAAGAAGATGGGCAAGGCTTCAACCGAGGTGCGCCTACCCACGCCGCCCGCCTGCGTTCCTTAGCTGGAAACCTTACCGAACGGCTTTTCCGTCCTCGTACGGCATCTTTGACGCAGATCACACTCACCACGGCTACTTGGTTTTCGATGGGAATCAAGCTGAGGCGAGCGGAGGAAATGACCAATGCCAACCAGTAGCGAGACGCTTTGCACGTTTCTGGCCGCGGCCGCAATCGCCTTCTCCGGGACCGCCGTTCATGGCCAGACAAAGGCCTCGGTTGTGCGAGGCAAGGACATCGCCGAACGTGCGTGTGCGGGCTGTCATGCGATCGATGGTCGTCAAGGCGGCACGGTCATGGGTACCGACGTGCCGAGCTTTAGGACTCTCGCTGAACGGCCTCGAACGGCGGAAAGCATCCAAGCCCACATCATGACGCCGCGGCATCCCATGCCGGCGATACCTCTCGAGCTCAATGAAATCAGGGATGTCGTTGACTACATTCAGTCCCTCAAGTGAGACGACCGCCGGAGACCGGCCCTCTCGTCCGCAAGGTCTCTGTCGACGGAGACCGCCGTATCAGGTTCGCTACGTCGAGTCCCTAAGCGCGCGCATGATGTCCTCACGCGAAATCATGCCCACCAGTTTGCGATCGCTATCCAGCACGGGGAAGCTGCGCGCCTTAAGGCTCACCATCAACTGCAGCACGCGCGTGAGTGGCGCCGCTGGCTCGACGTGCACCACCGCCTCGGTCATGACCTCGCCCACTGTGCGCCTCATCAACTCGTCGTAGTGCGGCGCCACCTGGCTGGTTGTGAAGGCAAAGGCCCAGAGAAAATCGAACTTGGTGACAAGGCCCAGCACGCCCCCCTCCTCGAGCACGGGAAAGGCGTTGAAGTCGTGCCTCTCGAACAGGCCTTCGAGTTCACGTAACGTGGCGTTGCGCGTCACGGTCTCGACTTCCCGGGACATGTATTTGTCGACGGTGCAATCCAGAAAGCGGTACATTGCCCCGCCTATCCCTGTGCTAGCTTGCATGGCGATGTCCTTCTCTCGACCCGCCGCTTGGGCCTCATTGTACTGGATAGTGGCGGAGGGCACACTTGACTGAGGTAAGTGCGGACGCATTCGGACAGTAGCCGCCCCACCACTGGTCTTGCGGGCGCGTGGCTACGTCCTTTTTGCACCTGCCCTTTTGATCGCAGCGGGCGCACGTTCGCTCAATATCCCGCATCAGACCGTCCGCAATCCGCTTCACGTCAGCAGTCGTTATGCCAAGCAGGCGCATGCGTTCGTGAAGCTGATCGGCCGCGTGCGAATCGCGCTCGGCCAGCTCCTTAAGCTCCGAGCCGGCCATACCGAGCTCGCAGGCGATCCGCTCCAGCTCGCATCGGTCCATCGAGCCCAGCTCGCTGCGCCTGCGCCACCATGCCCGCAACTTTGAAAAGCATGAGATGGCGGGCGCCGATTTCGGCTCGGAAACTGACATGGCATCCTCCGACCTATGGTCAACCATGGTGATCCCATCGGCAGCGCCCGCGTTGACCGCGATCAACTCTTGGCACCGTTCAACCCACATTTCGCGAGAGGGCTCCCTTCCTTGAAGTTGATCGGCGTCAATGAAGAAGAACGCCGTTGACCCCATTTTGCGTTAGCTGTCACCGTCGAGGGCAAGTCCATGTCCTACAAAACGATCCTGGCCTACCTGAACGACAAGCGCCATGCGGAGGCCATTCTTGAGCCCGCCGTTCGGCTGGCGGGCCGCAACAATGGCCACCTTATCGGGATGCACGTGTATGCCGGCGTACCGGCTCCCCCTGTTCCTGTGCCATACGGATCGGAGGTGCTGAAGGCCGTGGCCGCCGCCCAACAACAGGAAACCAAGGAGATCGCGGACATCTTCTCGCGCATGACCGCGAACGCGCCGCTGGTGGCCGAGTGGCGTGCCGAGAAGGGGCCACATGTTGACCCCACCGCCGTCGTGATAGAGCACAGTCGGTCTGCGGACCTGACTGTCGTCGGTCAGACCGATCCTGACTGGGACTCCACGCCTTTCCAGGACATCGCTGAGCACGTGGCGCTTGGGAGCGGGCGGCCTGTGCTCGTCGTGCCCTACATTGGCCGCTATCCGAATATCGGTCGCAACGTTGTCATCGCCTGGAAGGCGAGCCGGGAATCGACGCGCGCCGTCTTCGACGCGTTACCGATCCTCAAGCAGGCGGAGCAGGTGCAGATCCTGGAGATCGACGAAGACAGCCGTGGCCGGAACGGTGCTTCAGCCGATAACGGGATCGTGGTCGCGCTCGCACGCCACGGCATCAAGGCGAGCGTGCGTACCTCGGTTGCCGGGGATATCAGCGTCGGCGATGAGATTCTCTCCCGCCTGACCGACATGGGTGCCGATCTTCTGGTGATGGGCGCTTACGGTCATTCGCGCATGCGGGAATTGGTATTTGGAGGCGTCACCCGCCATATCGCCAAGCATATGACGGTGCCAACCCTGTTCTCCCACTAACGAGTTCGCCGATGGTCGAGCGCCGAATCTGTCCGCGGCTTCAGGGTGAGCGGACCGTTGCTGCAAGACAGTAGCCGACGCCGCGCACGCTCTTGATCAACCTGGGATGCTCGACATCCGGCTCTATCTTCCGACGCAGCCGCATGACAAGGTTGTCGATGCTTCGGTCCGTCGGAGTCCAGTCATGCCCACGTAGCAGGTCCATGATCTGGTCGCGCGACAGCGCGCGGTTGGCGTGGGTCGCGAACACCTTGAGCAGGTCGAACTCGCTGGTAGTCAGGTCGCAGATTGCACCGGCATCTGACCTGAGCTCCCGCTTCGGAACATCCAGCACCCATCCCTCGAAGGCAAGGATGGCGTCTCCGCCAGACGCGCCCGCCGCTGTGGCCCGGGGCCCGCCGGCGGCCGTGCGACGCAGTACGGCGCGAATTCGCGCCACGACCTCACGCAGCTGGAACGGCTTGGTGATGTAGTCGTCAGCACCGAGCTCCAGACCTACGACCCGGTCGATGGTGTCGCCCTTGCCGGTCACCATGATGATGGGCACCGCCGACCTTGCCCGGATCTCGCGACCGACGGCAAAACCATCGCCGTCGGGCAGCTGGAGGTCGAGCGTGACGAGATCGAACGTGGCGGCAGCAACACGTTTGATCGCCTCTACCCCGGACCCGGCCTCGCTGACGCGGAAGCCTTCGCTCTCGAAGCAGCGGCGGAGCAGAAGCCGAACCTTGGCATCGTCCTCGACGATCAAGATGTGCGACGGTGACGGGTTGACCATAGTGATTCACATTGCGGTAGAGCCCGCCTGCGGGGGGCGCGAACGCGATTGGCCGACATTTCCTTACATAGCATGACAGGGCAAAGATCGTCGCAAGACAAGGGGGTGTTTTGATGTCGCCGATGGGTCACGAACACCAGGACCTTGGAGGCTGCGGCCTCATCCCTCAAATGGCCTCAAATCACGCTGCTGCCCGAATAGGACCACGTTCAATGTCCCACGTCGACCGGACTGATCCATGTCAAGGCGCAAGGCTGCGGCAAAACCAAAGAATGTACCGGGCTGTAATGAGCCCCACGGCCGAGATCATGGCAGGCACGAGCAAAGTTCGACTGGCGGTAGGGCTGTTTGGCACGGCGAAGGAGCTCACCTCGGCGCTTGCCGAACTCAGCGCCCTAGGCGTGGCGCCTGCCCGCATCAACGTAGTTGCGCAAGCCGATGCGTTCGGAGGTGCTTTCGCCGGCTGTTGGCAGAGTGGGGAAGCCCGCGCCTTTGCGAACTGGATCGTATGCCGATCAGTCGGCGGCGCTGTCCCCTGGGCGATCGCCCCGGCCGGACCGGATGAAACGACATCGAGTACCGCCGTCAACGACGCACGCGCCCTCCTCGGAATGCATCATTGGGCGCTGCGGCGACACGCGCGCCTGTTGCACCGCTGCCTGGAGCAGGGGGGCGCGCTCCTGCTGGTCGAGCCCGAGAGTGAGGCAGAGGAGCGGGCCGTCTGCACGGCACTGCTGCGCTACGCCTCCGGGGGCATCCAGACCCACGAGATCGCGAGGTCGCTGGAAGGCTAGAGGGGTCCAATTCCGATTCCTCCGCCGGGGCTTGGGGTCGCACCGCGCAGGGAGGGAACTGTGCCGACGACGGGCAAGGCAAACGACGCAGTTTCGGGCCGACAGGGGCGGCCTCAAGCGCTCGCTGACGCTTCCCTACGCGGTCTTGTACGGCATGGGCGTTACCATCGGCGCCGGAATCTACGTGTTCATCGGCGCCGCGGCCGCACACGTCGGCATGCAGGCACCGCTCGCATTCGCTGCCGCCGCCATGCTCATGGGGCTCACGGCTGCCTCCTTTGGGCGGACATCTTCGTCTAATCAATCTCGCGCACCGAGACCACCCGGAACGTGCGCAGCACGTCATCTTGCTCTTTGATAGACACGTACTCACCGGGGCTGAAGGCGTGCCGCTCGAAGCGGAACCCGCTCTCGTCCTGGCCCGGATCGCCATGGATATCGTAGTGGAACGCCCACACGCCGTCTGACTTGTGAACGAGATGACCCGTCTCCTCCGGCTGGTGCGCCCAGAAGCGGCGCACGCGGCAGCGGTCCTTCAGCTCCTTCCACGCCCCGAGCACGATGTGTCCCTTGGCGTCGAGCGGCGCGAGGAAATCGTAACCCCGTTCCCTGCTGCCCTCCGGGAACTCATGATCGCGCGCCAGCTCCAGCCGCACGCGGCGCAGCAGCTTCTCGGCCTCGGTCTTCTTCATGGATGCAGTCCTCCTTCGCGCGTTCAGAGGCGATGTGCGTCGTCAAGGCCGTCTTCGGCATGTCATCAGTGGAACTGGGTCCAATCCAATTCAGGGGCGTCGGTAAACAAGCACCGGTATTTCGCTGTGCGTCAGAACCTTGACTGTCTCGCTCCCGAGTAGAAGCCCGGCGAGGCCGCGTCGGCCGTGCGAGGCCATGACGATGAGATCACACCCTTCCCTGCGGGCGGCGTCGAGAATAGCGACATACGGATCTCGGTGCCGCACGTGCAGTGCCTTCGCTGGAACGCCGACGCTCCTCGCTTCATCCTTCGCGACGCGAAGGCAGTTGCAGGCCGCCTGCTCGGTCCTGAGATCGTACTCGGTCTCAGGCACGACTGCGCCAGGCACCAAGACCGCCGGTTCTCTGGCAAACTGTGTCGCCCACGGCGTGGTGACCATGATTGCCGTGACCCGGGCGTTGACGGCCTTGGCGAGCTCAATTCCACGTCGTGCAGCGCGCAGCGAAAGCTCGGAACCATCGATGGGCAGCAGGATGTGCTTGTACATGTTCAATCTCTCTTGCGATGGCCGGGTCATTGGCCTTTGGCCCCGAGGGCCGTCACCTCGACTGCGACGGCCTCGGCGCCGGCTGCATAGGCATCCGCAGCGCGTGACAGAAGCGGTCCCCAGCGGGATCGTGACGGCCTTGGATGATGGCGACGCGCCGGGCCATGATCATTCTCCGCCCTCAGTGCGACATCAGGACCGGGATGGTCATGTAACTCAGGACGTGGCGGGTCGCGCCGCCGAACACGAACTCGCCGAGCCGAGAATGCCCATAGCAACCCATCACCAGGAGATCGGCCCGGTATTCGATGGTTCGATTGAGCAGGGTAGCGCCGACGTTACCGTCGCTCGCCGT
>DATBKR010000372.1:0-10385 GCA_036555805.1 Hyphomicrobiaceae bacterium
AACCGGCGCCTTCCTTGAGAGTTCATGACTACGGCTGGATCGAGGCGGCTGAGGTTCCGCCATGGACGCGAAGGTCGAAGGGCTCCCCGAGAGCGAGCACAGGCGGCAACTGCGTCGCGCCGTCATCGCCAGCACCATCGGCACGGCGATCGAGTGGTACGACTTCTTCCTCTACAGCACCGTCACCGGCCTGGTCTTCGCCAAGCTGTTCTTCCCGCACTCAGACCCACTGGTCGGCACGCTGGAGGCGTTCGCGGTATACGCTGTGGGCTTTGCCGCGCGGCCGGTGGGTGCGGCCATCTTCGGGCACTACGGCGACCGCATGGGCCGCAAGGCGGCGCTGATCGCCACCCTCATGCTGATGGGCATCGCCACGTTCCTGGTGGCACTGGTGCCCACCTACGCGAGCATCGGCATCTGGGGCGCGGTGATCCTCACCGTCCTGCGCTTCATCCAGGGTATCGGCGTGGGCGGCGAATGGGGCGGCTCGGTTCTGCTGTCGATGGAATGGGCACGCACCCATCACTCGCGCGGCTTCGTCGCCTCATGGCCCCAGTTCGGCGTGCCGTGCGGCCTGTTCCTCGCCAATCTCGCGGTGCTGGCGTTCAGCCACATCTCCGGCGACCAGTTCGTCGAGTGGGGCTGGCGGCTTCCCTTCGCGCTCAGCATCATCCTGGTTGCCATCGGCCTCTACATCCGGCTCGGCATTCTCGAAACGCCCACGTTCGTGAACCTGCAGAACAGGGAGCGGCTGGAGCGCGCGCCGGTGCCTATGGTGCTGCGTCTCCATCGGCGCGAGATCCTGCTGAGCGCGCTGGCGCGCATGGCCGAGCAGGCGCCGTTCTACATCTTCACCGCCTTCGTGTTCGCCTACGCGGTGGGTACCCTGAAGGTGTCGCGCGACTTCGTGCTCACCGCCGTGCTGGCGGCCGCTGTGCTGTCGTTTATCACCATCCCGCTGTTCGGCCACCTTTCCGACCGCTTCGGCCGGCGCAGGATCTACATGCTCGGAGCCGCGCTCACGGGCGTGTTCGGTTTCCTCTACTTCGCCATGCTCAACAGCGGCTGGCCCGGACTCATCTTTTTCGCCATCTTCCTTTCACTGATCCCGCACGACATCATGTACGGGCCGCAGGCGGCCCTCATCGCCGAAGCGTTCCCCGGCCGGCTGCGCTACAGCGGCGCCTCACTCGGCTACCAGTTCGCCTCGGTGATCGCCGGCGGCCCAGCGCCGCTGATCGCCACCTGGCTGTTTGCGCGCTACGGCACGTCCAATGCCATCGCCGCCTACATCCTTCTGTGCGCGCTGGTGAGCCTGTGGGCGACCTGGCTGATGCCGGACTACACCGGCAAGCCGCTGAGCGAGACTTGAGCCCGGCTCTCACCACTTGAGAGCTAACAGTGAGCGCAGAGCGGCGAGGGCGAAGCGGCGCATCGGCAGCCTTGCGCCGGCAACCCGCGCGATCGTCTTCTCCACCCGCGCCTCCTCGGCGCGGGCGCGCTGGTGGCGGGCCACCGCCAGCGCCTCGCGCAGCGCCGCGTCGCTCTGGGACCGCTTGCCGAGCGCGAACAGAAGCTCGCCGCGCAGGCGGTGGAGCGAGACGTCAGCCCGCCTTTCTCCGGTCTTCGCCGCCGTCGCGAGTGCCTCGTCGACGAGCGACAGCGCCGCCTCTGTTTCGCCGAGTCTGGCGTGCGCCGAGGCCAGCGTGCCTAGCTGGATCGGACGGAACAGGCGTGAGTTCATGGCCTCCGTCGCATCGACCGCCGCGCGCATCGCGCCGATGCCGGCGCGTGCATCGCCCCGCCGGGCGAGAATGGCGCCGCAGGCGAATTCGGCCCACGCCTCGAAGTTCTGCAGCCGGTGCTGGGCGCAGTAGCGAGCGGCCTCCTCGGCCCGGGCGAGGTCGGGGTTGAGCCCGCCAGGTATGGGCGTCAGCAGCTCGCTGACAAGGGCAAGGGCGATCGACAGCACATGCTCCATCTCGCGCGCCAGCGCCACCGATTGCGCAATGGACACCGCGCCGGCCTCGGGCTCGCCGAGGGCAAACTGCACGCCGGCAGCCAGGGCGAGCGAGATCACGTGCTGACTGCCGAACACGCCTAGCCCGGATACGTCCTCCGGCGTCCGCGCGAACACATCCAGGCTGCGGCGGAACCCGCGCGCCGCTTCGGGGAGCGCACCCATGGCAGCGTGTGTCTGCGCCAGCAGACCGTAGGCGCGGCCAAGGCTGGTCTGGTGGCGTTCCGCCAACGCACAATACTCCTCGGCGAGCGCGAGCGCCTCGGCCAGTTCTGCACGGCCGTAGTGGACGTTGAAAAGGTCCAGCGTCATCACGAGACGCTCGGAAAGGTCCCCTATGGCACGCACCATCGGCTCCGCCCGCCGGTATACCTGCAGGCTCTGCTGCGAGGCGTAGCCGCTCGAGCCCATCATGGCCTCGCCCAGCGCCAGCAGAAGATCGAGCTCCAGCCGTCGCCGCGCGGCGGACTGCGGCAGCCGTTCGACGAGCCGAAGCCCTTCGGAGAAATGGTGCGCGGCTTCGGCGAGCGCCCAGGCGCGCAGCGCGCGCCGGCCGGCGTTCAGCCGGAAGCGCGCCGCCGGCTCCCACAGCTGCGCCTTGGCGCAGTGATCGGCCACGATCTCCGGCTGGCCGACCCCGATTTTCGGGAACCGCTGCTGGATCGCCTCGGCGATGCGGCCGTGCAGGGCACGCCGCTCGCTGCGGAGCAGCGTGGCGTAAGCCGCGTCCTGGATCAGGGCATGGCGAAACCCGTACGCCTCCGACGACGGCGAAGCGACGGGCAACGTGAGTCCGGCCTCGACGAGCCGCTGCAGGTCGCGCCGCAAACTGGCGGGATCGCGGTCGGGCACGACCGCGCTCAACAGATCGAAGCTGAACTCCCGTCCCAGAGCCGCGGCGATCTTCGCCACCTCGCGCGTGGGCCCGATGCGGTCGAGCCGCGCCATCAGCGAGGCGTGCAGGCCGGTAGGGATGACCGGTGCGTTCGGTCCCTCGACCTGACCCTCGGAGGCAGCGGTTTCCAGCACCGCCCTGGTCAGTTCCTCCACGTAGAGCGGCACCCCGTCGGCGCGCGCCGCGATCCCGCGCACCACCGTCTCGGGCAGAGTTTTGCCTCCGGGGACGCTCCGCACCAGCGCCTCGGCATCGGCGGCGGCGATGGGCGGCAGCTCGATGCGGGCGACGTGCGGCGCGCTGCGCCAGGCCGGCTCGAACTCGGCGCGCCCGGTGACGGCTACCAGTACGGCCCAGCCCGGCGCGCGCCCGACGACCAGGTCGAGGAGCTGCAGCGAGGTGGGATCGATCCAGTGCGCATCTTCCAGCACGATGAGGACCGGCCGGCCGGCGGCAAGGCGCTCCAGGGCGCCCGTCAACGCCTCGAACAGCAGGTCGCGCTGGCGCAGTCCGTCGCCGTGCGCGCCCGGCGCATCGGCCGCGGCCGGCAGGGCCATCAGGTCGGCGAGCAGCGCGACGGCGCCGTTCGCCGCCTGCACTCGGCCGTGCAGCAGCCGCTTCAGGCGCTCCAGCCTCGCGGCGGGCGGGTCGTCGGCGCCGTAGAGGCGCACGGCGCGCTGCAGCCGCTCCAGAATAGGGTGCAGCATGCTGCTGTCGTGGCGCGGGGAGCACTGGAAGCGCAGGATCGTCGCGTGGTCCCGCCCCGCTTGCCGCGACAGCTCCAGCACGAGGCGCGATTTGCCGATGCCGGCCTCGCCCGATACCAGCGCCACGCGGCCACCGCCTTGCTGGGCGAGCGCCCATTGCTCCATCAGGCCCGCCAGCGCGGCCTCGCGGCCGAGGAGCGGCAGCGACTGCGAGCGGAGCGCCGTGAACCGGTGGGCGGCCGAGGCGCGCAGCACGCGCCAGATCTGCACGGGCTGGGTGAAGCCGTTGAGGCGCAGGGCGCCGCCATCGCGATACTCGAACAGGCCGCCCGTGAGGCGCCGCGTGCCCTCGTCCATGACGACAGCTCCAGGCTCGGCCAGCTCCTGCAGCCGTGCGGCCAGGTTGGGCGTCTCCCCGACCACAGGCGGGTTGTCGGCCACGCTCGACCGCAGCAGTTCGCCCACCACCACAACGCCCGTAGCGATACCGATGCGCACGTTGAGCTTCTCGCCGCCCGCGCCTGTGGGGGCCTCGCCCACCAAGCCGCCAAAGAAGGCGACCTTGCCGATCGGGATGCCGTCTGCCAGTTCCAGGCCGGCACGCACGGCCAGTTCGGCGTCGTTCTCGGACGCCGCCGGGTAGCCGAAATAGGCCAGGATGCCGTCGCCTTCGTAGCGCGCGACGCGGCCTCCGGCCGCCTCCACGATGGCCGTGGCGTGGCGCTGATAGGCGGCCAGCAGGTCGCGCAGGTCTTCAGGATCGAGCCGCGTCGACAGGGCCGTCGAGCCGACCAAGTCGCAGAACATCACCGTGAGCGCGCGGCGCTCGGCAGGTGCTGGCGCCGAAGTCGGCATGGTGGCCCGCGTCGGAAAGTGTCACCGAAGTGACAGTCTAGCAGCGCCGATGCGGTCCGGAATAGCACGAACATGCCCGACGCGCGGCGCGGGCGCTAGTCTGCAGCCGCAATCTGCGCAAGAAGAAAGGGGTCGCAGGCGATGCGGCGGCCCCTGCGGTTGATCGCGCCGGCCTCTTCCAGGAACCCCAGCGCGGCGTTCACTTTCTGCCGGCTGGCCCCGATCAGCGACGCGATCTCGCTCTGCGAGAGGCCTGGTTCAATGGTAGCCGTAACGCCGCCCGTCACGGCTCCGTCGGCCCTGCCATCGATCAGTGCCAGTCTGGAGAGGAGATAGCGCGCGAGCCGCACCTCCACGGAATGCAGGGCGATGGTCTTCACCTGCTCGCTGGTCTCTCGCAGCCGCCGGCACAGCCAGGCGATGGCTGCGCGGGCCACGCGCGGATTGCCAGCGATGAGGCTATTGAGCGCCTCTTGCGCCAGCGTCATGGCCACGACGTGCGTGAGCGCGACCGCGTCGGCGGTGCGCAAGCCATTGTCCAGGGCCGCGATTTCGCCGAACACATCGCCGGCGTTGGCGTGTTTGAAGGACAGGAGCCGCCCGTCGGCGGAAAACACCGACAGGCGCACGCAGCCGGCCACGACAACGTACACATCGCGTCCGGCGTCGCCGCGGGCGAACACGGTTTCGTTGGGCTGGAACTCCGCCTTGACCATCTGCCTGGCGATCGCCAGCCGGTCGGCAGGCTCCAGCGGCCCGAAAAAGGCCGTCTTGCTCAAGAGGTTGGCAACTATTGCGGTGTTCTGGGCCATGGGCGGGCCGTCTCCGACCGGAGCGTTGCTGCAACAGTACGCGGGCGAAGCGCCGGTGCGTCACCCAGGTGACATCTTCGAGCCCTGTTTCGATAGCAACATCTGCGCCCCAGTCCTCGCCAGCGCTGTACAGCCGCATCCACTGCCGCGTGTTTGGCGCTACGTCGGTTAGGGCAGGATTGCTACTTTTTTTCGGCCGGCGGTAAAAGTCCCGCTGTATCTTTGCCGGCGCGATTGCGTTCCATCGGGATGGGCGTGCGTCGGTCCCGATCTTGCCTGAGGAGGGCGGCATGTCAGTGGCGAGGCTGCTCTTTTCCGGGCTCCTGGTGGCCAGCGGCCTGATCCTGGGGGCGTTCACGCTGCACAACCGGTTCGCGCCGACGTGGGAGGTGCAGGCGACCGGCCCGCGCGAGCGGGACGGCGAACTGTTTGCCGCTGTGCAGGCGGGCGACCGCCCCAGAGCGGCCGCAAGCGCCTTCGGAGACTGGACGCCGCAGCTGGTGAGGGCCAAGCCAGAGGCCGAGACTGACGTGGGGTCGGCTGCCAAGGTCACGAAGCGGCTGGGGAAGAAGCTCGCCGAGAAGCGGCCCAAGAAGGAAAAGGACAATCCCGAGGAGCCGCAGACTGTGTTCCCATGGCTCTGGAACCTGCTGGCCAACAACAACGGCAAATGATCTGAGGCGCGGGCGGCAGGTCCGCTCAGATCGCGCCCAGCGCGGGCGGCGCTGGCAGGGACCAGACCCGGATCACGCCGTCCTCGCCGCCGGTGAAGAGTCGGCGGCCGTCGCGGGAGAAGCGGAGCGTCCGCACCGGTCCTGCCTTCAGCGAGCGTGTGACGCGCGCCGGCCGCAGGCTGCCGATCTTGACGCTGCCGTCGGTGCCGGCCGTGGCCAGCGTGCCGGGCGGGCCCAGCGCAACGGCGGTCACACGGCCCTCGTGGGCCTTGAACGCCTGGACGGGCGGCAAATGTAGGCCGCGCAGCCTCGGGTTAGGCCAGACGCGCACCACGCCGTCGCTGCTCCCGCCCGCCACGAAGCTGGCGTCGGGTGAGATGTCGATGGCCGTGATGTCTTCGGCCAGACGCCGGTAGGTCCAGGTAAGCTGCGGTCCGGGGGCCTTCCAAAGCCGCACGGTACCGTCGAAGCCGGTGGAGACGAACAGGCTGCGCGTGTGCGCCGCGGCAACGAGTGGTCCGCCGCCCTCTCGTCCGTCGAGCAGCGCCGCCGGCGCGCTGGGCGCGCCGACTTCGAACAGGGCCACGCTGCCATCCTGGCTGGCGGCGAGGACGCCGTCGCCGAGGAACGCCACGGAGGTGATCGGATCGTTGCCGTGCCGCAGTGTCTCCAGCCGCTCGCCGCGCTCCAGGTCCCACAGGACGATGACGCCACCCTTGTGGCCGACAAGGGCGCGACGTTCGTCCACCGCGAAGGCCGTGACGGCGCCCTCGCTCAGCTCGATGGTGCGCACCAACGCGCCTGAGCTGCCGCTCCACAGCCGTACGGTGGCGTCGGCGCCGGCCGAGACGATCCAGCGGTCTTCGTCGGCGCTCGCCACCGCAACGACGGGGCCCTGATGGCCCACGAGCTGCATCACGGGCGCCGCCGGTGCCGCCCCGTCACTCGATGCCGAGATGGGTGCTCGCGCCGGCGTTCCCAGGACACCCTCCTGGTAGGCGACGGCAAAGCTCGTCACGGAGACGGCAATCGCGACCCTGAACACCGCCGAGGCCCAGCGGCGCGGCGGTATGCGCCAGGCGCGTTTGGCTTTGGAGAGCGCGGCGGCCGGCGCCGACGGCGGCCCGGCTGGCTCGGAGGCGACTGCGGCGCGGGCCGGAGCGGAGGCCGGCGCCGCACGGACTTCGATGCGTGCTACGACGGGTGCCGTCGGCGGCCGACTGGTCGGCTTGGCGGCCTTCTTGGGCCGCGGCGCGAGAGCGGGAGGGCGATGCTTCTTGAGCGCCTCGATGAAGTCGAGGAGCTGCCCCTTGGGCTGCGGCGCATCCGGAGGCGCAGGCACCAGACTGGCCGGAACGGAGGCGGACGGCGGGACGGCGACCTCCACCGGCGGCTCGCTCGCAGCATCGTCGCCCGCGATATTCGCGCGTGGGGCCGCCGCCCCCGCCTTGCCCCTCAGACCCAGCGTGCGGGCGAGCGTCGGGCGCGGCACGAGGCGCTCGGGCTTGTGCGGCGGGTCGGCGGCGAGCAGCGCGCCGCGCCAGTCGGCGATATGCTGCGGGCGCTCGCCGATCTCGATCCTCAGAGCCTTGTCTATGGCGGCCAGGAAAGAGCCCCGATACGAGCCCAGCGCCGCCTCGCGCGCCAGCACGTACTCGTCGCTCACCACGCGCGAAGGCGCGTCCGGCGGGCGCTTGCCGGTGATGGCGTGGTAGAGCGTGGCGCCCAGAGCGTAGATATCGGTCCAAGGCCCCTGGTTGGCGCCGGACGTGGCGTATTGCTCGTAGGGGCTGTAGCCGGGTTTCACCAGCGCGCTGACGGTGCGCGAGTGCGACGCGAGCGCCCCACGCGCCGAGCCGAAGTCGATCAGCACCGGCGAGCCGTCCTTGCGCACCATGATGTTGTCGGGCGCGATGTCGCGATGCAGGAAGTCGGCGCTGTGGATGATGTCGAGCGCGTCGAGCAGCGGCGCGATCATGCGGTCCAGCTCGGTCTGTCGCGGCGCCCGCTTGAGACCCTTGAGCCAAGCCCTGAAGCTGCCGCCCTCCTCGAAGTGCAGCACCATGTAGGCGGTGTTGTTGGCCCGGAAATAGCGGTGCACCCGCACGACGTTGGGGTGGTCGAAGCGGGCGAGCGTCTGGGCCTCCTCGATGAAGCGGTCGAGGCCCCACTGGTAGTCGTCCGCAACCTCCTTGGAGCGCGGCGCGGCCCCGCGGTTACGCCGCGCGGCGAACTCGGCCGGAAAGTACTCCTTGATGGTGACGAGGCGGCCCAGCGCCGGCTCGTCGGCCAGATAGGTGATGCCGAACCCGCCCGTGCCAAGGACGCGCCTGATGCGGTAGTCTCCGACGAGCTCCGTGCCTTCCGGCAGGGCCAGCAGGTTTGCTGATGGCGCCGGCTTGGCTTCCATCACAGTCCCTCATGCTCGTGACGTGGCCAACGCGGGCGCACTTCGCCCTGCGCGTCGAAGCACTGCGCCGACGGCCGGGCGACCAGTTTGCCGACGGCAGGATGTGCCAAACTACGGGCAGTAATGTGGCGGAACAAGCACCGACGCCAGGACTTCCGTGGAAACGGCGCATCGGCTGCGGCAAGGTGTGTTTATTTGGTCAACTGGGCTCAGTGCTCGGCCTCAGCGCCTGGCCTCAGCACTTGCCGTCGTGGTCCTTGCCCACTTTGTACGCGCGCCGGAAGCAGTCGCTGGAATAGGTCTTGCTGTTGCAGCCGCATACCGGCCTGAAGCTTTTGCTCCTCTTGCGTGCGAAGCAGAGGCGGGGAACGGCCACGCACACCCCGGCGGTGGACGCGCCGCCGCAGCGTCCGGCCGGGGGCTCGCACCACAGCCCCCTGTCGCACACGGCGCCGGCGGCCCCGCCGCAGGGCTGGCCGAGGGGCACTGCATATGCTTGTGTGGCGGGAAGGATTGACGCGAGGAGGAGGGTCGAGAGAATCAGCGCGGCAATTGTCATCGGTGGGTCCGTGGCCAAGCTGTCCAGCGCGCGGCACGTTACTCTGCGGGCGGCCGCTCCGGAAGCGTCAGCTGTGACGCAGCGCGAGGAACGGTTGAGCGCGGCCCGAGGAGAGGCTGCTTCCGGGGGTGTCACGCCGTGGTAGGGTTTGCTGACGTGCTTTACGAGCTCTCGCCGGCTTCCGCTGGTGCCGTCCTCCTCTTTGCCCCATTGGCCGGTCTTGTAGAGGCCCTGGCCGCGACCGCCGGGCAGGCCGTCGGCCTGATCGCCGGCGCCTACCAGCGTGCGCCGGCCCTGATGCTGGCACTGTCGGCCCTCCTGGTTCTTCCGGCGGTGGCGCTGGTCTCTCTGGCGACGCAGTGGGGCCGGCGCCGCATGCTTCGGCGCAGTGCGTCGCGCGCCGCCCGGCTCAGGGCCCAGGCCGACGACGCGAACAAGGACCTGCCCGAGCCGGCGCACGTGGCCGCCCCGCAGTCGCAGGCCTGGCTGACAGTCGTCGGGGCGCCGGGCGGTCCCATGGCGCTCGCAGGGGGCCTCATCCGCATCGGCCGGCACGAGGACAACGACATCCGCCTGCCCGATTGGTCGGTGCATCGCCACCACGCCGTGATCGAACGCACGCCGGACGAGGTGTTCGTGATCGCCGACGTGAGCGGCAAGGACGGCAGCGGCGTGCGCGTCAACGGGGCGCCCACGGCGCGGGCTCAGCTCGCCGACGGCGACGTGATCGAGCTTGGCCGGGCCAAGCTGAGGTTCGAGAATGCACCGCTTTGAGGCGCCGGCCCTATTGACCCGTGCGCCCCAAGGGAAGAGCGTTGCGGCGGGTGCAGCCGGCAAGGAGTGGCGGTGAGCTTCGAGTACGCGACCAGAGCCGCCCAGGGCGCGCGCAACTACCAGGAGGACGCCGCCGCCGTGCGCGCCGATGGCGGCGCGCTGACCGCGGTGCTGGCCGACGGTATGGGCGGACATGCCGGTGGCGCGGTCGCGAGCGGGTTGGCCAGCGCCGCGTTCCTGCGCGCCTTCCACGACTGGGCCGCGGACGACCTGCGCGTGCGCCTCGCCCGGTCGCTCGACTCGGCCAACGCTGCGATTGCCGCAAGGGCCTCCGGCAGCACCTCGCTCGCGGGCATGGGCTGCACGCTCGTCGGCGCCGCGTTCCTGCCGGACCGCCTGGAATGGATCAGCGTGGGCGACAGCCCGCTGTACCTCGTGCGCCGCGGCGGGATCATCCGGCTCAACGCGGATCACTCGCTGGCCCCCGAGATCGACAGGCTGGCCGAGAGGGGTCGGATCAGCTGGAACGAGGCCAAATCCGACCCGCGCCGCCACATCCTGCGCTCGGCGCTGACGGGGGCCGAGATCGACCTGATCGACCGTCCGCGCGAGCCGCTCGTCCTCGCGCCGGGCGACTCTGTGGTCCTTGCCAGCGACGGCATCCACACCCTGCCGGAGG
>DATBKR010000373.1:0-5421 GCA_036555805.1 Hyphomicrobiaceae bacterium
GACCCTCCGGGTCTGACACCACAGCGCGACGTTTCTTTGTCCGCGGGAGGCAAAAACACGCCGTTGGAGCCACGGTGTCAGACCCGGAGGGTCTGACACCGGCTCTACGGCCTGAACCGCCGCTCCAGCCCGGTCCAGCAATCCGCGTAGTGCTCCTGCAGCGTCTCCAGCCCGGCGGCGAACCCGGTGAGGTGCTGGGGGAAGCGGGTCTCGAACATGAAGGCCAGCGTGTTGGCGAGCTTGACCGGCTTCAGCTCGCCCTTGGTGGCTTGGTCGTAGGCGGTCTTGTCTGGCCCGTGCGGCAGCATGCAGTTGTGGAGCGAAATGCCGCCGGGCACGAAGCCCTCGGGGCGCGCATCGTAGACGCCGTAGATCAGCCCCATGAACTCCGACATTATGTTCATGTGGTACCAGGGCGGGCGGAAGGTGTGCTCGGCCACCGCCCAGCGCTCGGGGAAGATCACGAAATCGACGTTGGCCGTACCCTCCGTCTCCGACGGCGCGGTCAGCACCGTGAAGATCGAGGGATCGGGGTGGTCGAAGGCGATGGCGCCCACCGGCGCGAAGCGGCGCAGGTCGTACTTGTAGGGCGCGTAGTTGCCGTGCCAAGCCACCACGTCCAGCGGCGAATGCCCGATCTCGCAGACGTTGAACGTGCCGCACCATTTCACCGTGAGACGGCATCCCTCCTCGCGGTCCTCGAACGCCGCCACCGGCGTCTTGAAGTCGCGCGCATTGGCGAGGCAGTTGGCGCCGATCGGGCCGCGGCTGGGCAGCGTGAACTTGGCGCCGTAGTTCTCGCATACGTAGCCGCGCGCCGGCCCGTCGATCAGCTCCACCTTGAATTTCACCCCGCGCGGTATGACGCAGATCTCGCCGGGCTCCGCCTCGATGCGGCCGAACTCGGTGAAGAAGCGCACGCGCCCCTCCTGCGGCAAGACGAGCATCTCGCCGTCGGCGTTGTAGAAGTAGTCGCTCCCCATCGACTGCGTGACGAGATAGACGTGGGCCGCCATCCCGGCCTGCGCGTTGACATCGCCGCACGTCGTCATGGTGCGCAGGCCGGTGAGGAACGTGAGCGGCTCCTTGGGAATCGGCACCGGCCCCCACCGCAGTTGGCCGATCGGGCGGTCGTGTTCCCCCGTGGCGGGCGCGGTCTTCCAGAAAGGCAGGGCCGTCCGCTTGAACCTCCGGGCATGCCGCACCGACGGGCGGATCCGGTAGAGCCACGAGCGCTCGTTGGCGCCGCGGGGGGCCGTGAACGGCGAGCCGGAGAGCTGCTCCGCATAGAGGCCGTAGGCCGTCTTCTGCGGCGAGTTCTGGCCCACCGGCAAGGCGCCCGGCAGCGCCTCCGTCTCGAAGTCGTTGCCGAACCCCGGCATGTAGCCGGGTGGCGTGGCCTGCGTCCATTGCATGGCGCGGGTGTCGTGCTCGCTCTTGCGGCTGTCTGCCATGACGTATCCTCCGTTGGCATCTTTCCTGCGACACGCGAGCTGAAAGCATCGCGGGCGCAGATTGCCGACCCCAGGGACAATATCGAGCGTGAGCAGAATGGGATCAAGTCGCTGCCGGCGGAAGAGCCGGAACTCCAATCCGAAATTGCGCTTGTCAAGCGACGCCAGAGCCGCTCGACGATGCTGTCACCCGACCGGAGCGCGGCCGGCTTGACCGGTTGTGCTTGGGGTCCCGGACACCATGGAGTGCAGCGCACACAACGACCTGTCATGAGCTGACCAACGCCCTGGCGGTGGCCGACTGGCCGTTGCAAGGTGGCAGGTTCATTGTTCATGGTAGTCGGCACCTGTCAGTGTCAGCGCGGGCCGCCGGGCGGCAGCAGCGAGGGGGGCGCATGATCAAGCCTTGGATCTTCGAGTTCCTCTACGCGCCGGATGCCCACGGAGAAGAGGTCGCACCGCAGACGGCCAGGGCCGTGTTCGATGCGGGGGTCGCCCTCTGGCAGCGCATCGACAAGCTGGGGTTCGAGGGCATCTTCTTCAGCGAGCACCATTTCGGCCTCTCCTACAGCCCGTCGCCCAACCTGCTGATCGCGGCAATCGCCCGCTCCACGGCGCGGCTGCGGCTCGGGACCATGGGGATGGTGCTGCCGCTGTACCAGCCGTGGCGCGTGCTGGAGGAGATCGGCATGCTCGATCACCTGACGGGCGGACGGCTTGAGATCGGCTGTGCCAGCGGCGTGCCGCAAGAGCTCATCCGGATCGGCATCGCCGGCGAGGAGAACCGCGACCGCTTCAACGAAAGCCTGGAGATCCTCGATGCCTGGCTCGAACGCCCCGTGATCTCCCATCGCGGGAAGTACTGGCATTTCGACAACCTGCGCATCGTGCCGAGACCCCTGCAGCAACCCTCGCCGCCCAAGTGGACGACGGTGGTGAGCACGGCCTCGGCGATCAAGTCCGCCGGGCGCCGGTCCAAGATCTGCACGGCCTTCGAATCGGTGGGGCGCATCAAGGAGATCTTCGATGCCTACCGCGCCGAAGCCGACCGGCTCGGCATCGCCTGCGGGCCTGAGCTGCTCGCCATCCGCCGCAACATCTCGATCGCATCGAGCGAGGGCGAAGCGCGCGAGAGATCGCTGGCGGCGATGGAAGAGGCCCGCAGGGTGCTGGCCGGAGACCACCGCGTGCGCCCCAACGCCTCCTCGCTGCTGGATGCGCCCGCTCCCAAGTCCGCCTCCGGCTTCTCTGTGCACGAGGATGAGTTCATCGCCGGCACGCCGGCTCAGGTGGCCGAGCAGATCGTCGCCCAATGCCGCGCGTGCGGCGCGGGCAATATCCTCGCGATCCTGGGCCGGGCCGTCGATGGGCACCGCATCCGGGCGGTGGAGCTGTTCGGCGAGCAGGTGATCCCGGTCCTGCGCCGGGCCGGGATTGCGTAACAGGGGTCAGACCCCTGGCGACTATCGTCGCGGTTGTGCTGCAACGTCGGGGCCAGGGGTCTGACCCCTACTCACGGAGAAGCGAAGCATGGCACAGCGTACGAAGCCCCCGTTTCGCGCCGACCATGTCGGCAGCCTGATCCGGCCGCAGGAGCTGCGCGATGCCCGTCAGGCGCACCTCGAGGCCCGGCTATCGGCGCCGGAACTGGCCGCCATCGAGGACCGGTTGATCCGCGAGGTCATCGCCATGCAGGAGCGCGTCGGCCTGCAGGCTGTGACCGACGGCGAGTTCCGCCGAACCTCCTTCCGCGAGGTGCTGTTCGAGAGCATGGACGGCTTCAGCAAGGAGCGCGTCGACACCGACTTCTCGTTCTCCTATGCCGACGGCAGCTCGCGGCGGGCGACGCCTGTCCCCAAGGTGGTCTCCCGGCTCAGGCGCAATGGCAGCATGGCGGCGGGCGACTTCAGCTTCCTGAAGACGGCCACCGGGGCCACGCCCAAGGTCATGCTCCCGGCGCCGTCGCTCGCGCACTGGTTCGTCGGCGACAGGGTGTTCGCCGGCGGTCCCTATGCCGATGCCCGCGAGTACATGGCCGACGTCGCCGGCATCTACCGCGAGGAGATCGCCGAGCTGGCCTCGCTCGGCTGCACCTACGTGCAGATCGACGAGGTCCCGATCCCCGTCATGTGCGACCCCGGCGTGCAGGCGACGATCGCCGCACGCGGCGAGGATGCCATGGCGCTCATCGACCTCTACGTCGGCACCATCAACGACGCGCTCCGCGACCGGCCACCGGGCATGAGCGTGGTCGTGCATATGTGCCGCGGCAACGAGGGCGTCGCGGGCCTCGGCTCCGGCGGCTACGACGCCGTCGCCGAGCGCGTGTTCGGCCGGCTCGAGGTCGACGGCTACCTGCTGGAATACGACACGCCGCGCGCCGGCGACTTTGCCCCGCTGCGGTTCCTGCCCAAGGAGGCCATCGCCGTCCTCGGCCTCGTCAGTACCAAGGTCGTCGAGCTGGAGACCAAGGACGCCCTCAAGCGCCGCGTCGACGAGGCCGCCCGCGTCATCGACATCGACCGCCTCGGGCTGTGTCCGCAATGCGGCTTCGCCACCCTCTACCGCTACGATCGCATGGGGCTCGACGTGCAGGAGAAAAAGCTGGAGCTGCTCGTCGCCACGGCCGGCGACATCTGGGGGTAGGAGACGGGGTCGGACCCCTTTCGACGACGCCAGTGTATACACTCGACGTTGGATGAATGGGGTCTGACCCCGTGTTCGGGAGAAAGCTAAACCAGGGGCGCGAGCGTGCAGAAGCACAATGCCGGCAGCGGCGGTTCGCAGATCGTCATCGAGGGGGTCAACCACCTCTACCGCCCGCTTGCCGGACGCCCCGTGCTGGCGCTGGAGGACGTCTCGCTCAAAGTGCGCCCGCGCGAGTTCCTGGCGCTCCTGGGGCCGTCTGGCTGCGGCAAGTCAACCCTGCTCTACCTGATCGGCGGCTTCCTGCCGACCGAGACGGGCCGCATCCTGCTCGACGGTGCGCCGATCGCCGGTCCCGGCCCCGATCGCGGCATCGTGTTCCAGCATTTCGCGCTGTTCCCGTGGAAGACGGTGCGCGCCAACGTGCTCTATGGCCTCGAAAAGATGGGTCTGGCGCGCGAGGAGCGGCAGAAGCGCGCGCAGAGCTTCATCGACCTCGTTGGCCTCACCGGCTTCGAGGACAGCTACCCCTCGCAGCTCTCCGGCGGCATGAAGCAGCGCACGGCCATCGCCCGCACCCTCGCCATCGACCCCAAGATCCTGCTGATGGACGAGCCGTTCGGCGCGCTCGACGCCCAGACGCGGCACCTGATGCAGAGCGAGCTTCTCGCCATCTGGCGCCGCAGCCCCAAGACGGTGATCTTCGTCACCCACGACGTGCAGGAGGCGGTCTACCTCGCCGACCGCGTGGCGGTGATGACGGCGCGCCCGGGTCGCATCAAGACGATCGTCGATATCGCTCTCGACAAAGCCGACCCCAACATCGCCAAGTCCAAGGCCTTTATCGACACCGTCGATGAGGTGTGGGGCCTGGTGCGCGACGAGGCCATCAAGGCGCAGGAGGCGCGCGTGTCGCCGTGAGCGCCCTCTTGCGCTATCTGCCGCTTCTGCTGCTGGCCGCCGGCTGGGAGCTGGCGGCGCGCCTCGGCCTCGCCCCGCAGCTGGCGCTGCCGCCGCTGAGCGACGTCGTGCTGGCCTGGGTGGAGATGCTCAGGAGCGGCGAGCTTCTCACCAACGGCGCCTCGTCGCTGTGGAGGGCCGGCGCCGGCCTCGGGCTCGCCATCGTCGCCGGCGCGGCGCTGGGAATCGCCATGGCCTGGTGGCGGCCCGTCAACGCGGCGCTCGGCCCGCTGGTGGAGGCGCTCTACCCCATGCCCAAGTCGGCGCTGATCCCCGTCACCGTGCTGTGGCTCGGCTTCGGCGACGGCTCCAAGGTCCTGCTCATCTTCTTAGGGTGTATGCTGCCCGTGACACTCGGCGC
>DATBKR010000374.1:0-4760 GCA_036555805.1 Hyphomicrobiaceae bacterium
GGGTGGACGAACACGGAAGCGATGCGCGCGGTCTCCCCGTCGTCGCCGGTGACGAGCCACGAGGCGGTGCCCACCAGCTGCCCGTCCACGAAGGCGCCGTGCATCTCCTCGCCCCTGAGCTGGTCGCTGTAGGCGGCCGACCCTGCGAAGGCCAGGAAGCTCGCCATCTCCGCGTCGCTCAGGGCGTCGCCGGCCTGGGCCTGCATGGCCCGGGCGTGCAGGTGGCGCACGCTGGCGTGGTCGTCGAGGCCGATCCGGCGCATGGCGACGGCTCTCCAGGCGATATCGCCGGCCCGGCTCATTGCGCGGTACTCGTCATCGGGGCTCCGGGTGCGGCTTCGATGCGGCTGGAGCATTCGGGTCTGGCGCCGCGCGCGAGACCGCGGGGCGAGGGGCCGGGGCTATCTCTTGGACCCCACGCGCACGCCAGCGGCGGCAGGCGGCACCGCCGGGGCAGGCGCCGGAGCCGCGGCGGGAGCCGGGGCCTCGGCCCGCTTCTCCAGTGCACCGGGATCGTACTCGGCCTGTTTGCACGAGCAGCCCGGCACGTACTCCTTGCGGTAGCGGAATGCCGATTTCAGGCTCGTGTACGGTTGCTGGCTGCTGGCGGAGACCATCTGCTCCACCGCCCCGCCGGGATTCTGGTGGTAGTAGAGCTCGGCGGGCGCCGCGCATTGGGCGTGGCACACGTCGGAATCGCGTTGGAAATGGTTGGGCAGCGTCGAGAAGCTCACCGGGAAATAGTAACCGTCGCACAATCGCACGCACAGCGTCCGGTAGGTGGCAAACGGCAGGTTGCCGAAGTTGTTGGCGGGCCCGCGCGGCGCCTCGCTGTCCTCGCCGCCGCCGAACAGCATGGCGAACGGGTTGCTGGCGTTGTCGCGCTTCCTGGCCTCCTGCACGTACTGCTGGCCGCAGCCGTTGCGCGCCAGCTCGCGGATGATGTCGTCCTGCAGCGAGCGGCGGTCGCCCTCGCCCATGATCTGGCGCCGCTGGCGGTCGAGGTCGGCCAGGCGCTGGCGCATGTTCTCCACGTCGTCGTTGAGCTGGCGGCAGTCGGGCCGCCGCTTCAGCGTCTTGGAGAACAGGAACGTGTCCCAGCAGTCGGAGCGGTCGAGCCTGATGTTGGCCAAGCGGAAGCTGCGCTCCAGGTCGCGGATGTCGGCCTCGATCTTGGGGAGCATCTCGCGGCCTTGTCCGGAGCCTTGCACTTCCGACACCAGCCGCCGTTCGAGCTGGAGGCAGATATTGTTGGCGTCCTGGTAGCCGCCCCCTTGGGAGGCATAAGGCGGGTGCGGCGGCGGCTGGCCGCCGGGCGTGAACGGCGGCAGCTGGTCGGGCGGCGGCTGCCCGCGCGGCTGGCGCATGGGCTCGCGCGGGACGGGCGGGGAGTCGTCCTGCTTGCTCCACGGCCACTGCCACGGCCATTGCGCCGTGGCCTCGCTCGCCGTCGCCGCCAGCCCCAAGGCTGCGCACACCGCCGCTGCGATGAGCCGCCGGCCGTGCGCTGGTGTTCCCCCGGTCCCCATGCTGAGCTGTGCCCAAGAATACCTGTTACCCGCCGCCTCTACTCACAGGGCTCGCTGGCGGCGGCCGATTCGGCCTACTTTTTGCGGGCAATTATGGGATTGTTGCGGCAGGGGTCAAACGCAGCGCGAACGGGCGCGGGCCCACCGGGTTTCCGGGTGGGTTCTGGGTGGCTCTTGGGCGGCTCTCGGGCCACTTTGGGCCGGCCTGGGCCTCGTCTTGGGCCTCGCTTGACGCAGCCGGGGAAAGTCTGGATAAGGCGCCATGCCGGTCAAGGACAAGCGTATCGCCGACATTGCCTGCTGTAGCAGGGCAACGAGCTAGCCGCCGAGCTGGCACGGGCGCACCCCTGTCCTCCGGGGCGCCAGCCCGCCCCCGCCAGCCCAAGGGCCAGCCCAGGAGCCAGCCTCCCGAGTGCCAGGCCAACGCCGACCGCAGGATGTTCCCGTGACCCTCACGCTCTACAACACGCTGACGCGCCGCAAGGAGCCGTTCCGGCCCATCGACCCCGGCAACGTGCGCATGTACGTGTGCGGGCCCACCGTCTACGACTATGCCCACATCGGCAACGCGCGCCCCATCATCGTGTTCGACGTGCTGTTCCGGCTGCTCAGGTACATCTACGGGCCGGTGCACGTCACCTACGCGCGCAACATCACCGATGTGGACGACAAGATCAACGCGCGCGCGGCGGAACGGGGTGTCGACATCCGCACCCTGACGGAAGCGACGACCCGGCAGTTCCACGCCGACGCCGCGGCCCTCGGCGTGCTGCCGCCTACGGTGGAGCCGCGTGCGACCGAGCACATCGCCGAAATGCAGCGCCTGTGCGAGCTGCTGGTGGCCCAGGGCCATGCCTACGTGGCCGAGGGGCACGTGCTGTTCGACGTGGGCTCCATGCCGGAGTACGGGCGGCTCGCCAACCGCTCGCTGGAGGAGATGGAAGCCGGCGCCCGCGTGGAGGTGGCGCCCTACAAGAAGGGGCCCATGGATTTCGTGCTGTGGAAGCCGTCGAGGCCCGGCGAGCCGGCGTGGCCCTCGCCGTGCGGCATCGCCGCGCCGGGGCGACCCGGCTGGCACCTCGAGTGCTCCGCCATGTCCGACCGCTGGCTGTGGCAGGAGCCGCAGGCGAGGGGCTTGCTGTCGGAGTCGGGGCTCAAGCAGCCGCACGCGTTCGACATCCACGGCGGCGGCATCGACCTGGTGTTCCCGCACCACGAGAACGAGATCGCGCAGAGCCGCTGCGCGCACGGCACGGCCGTGATGGCCAATGTCTGGATGCACAACGGCTTCCTGCAGGTCGAGGGCGAGAAGATGGCAAAGTCCCTCGGCAACTTCGTCACCGTTCACGAGCTGCTGCAGGAGTGGCCGGGCGAAGCGATCCGGCTCGCCATGCTGTCGGCGCACTATCGCCAGCCGATCGCCTGGACCGAGCACGGGCTGGCGGAGGCCAGGCGCACGCTCGACCACTGGTACGAGCTGACGGCGGATGCCGCCGAGGGGGCGCCCTTGTGCGCCGACGTGCTGGAGGCGCTTGAGGACGATCTCAACACGCCGCAGGCGATCGCGGCGCTGCACGCGCTGCGCTCCGAGGCAGCCAAAGGCGCCAGGCCGGCCGCGGCCTGCCTCAAGGCGTCGGCGCGCGTGCTGGGGCTGCTGCAGCTCGATGCGGCGGCGTGGAAGGCCTGGCGTCCGCCTGCGCTGGCCATCGACGAGGCGAAGGTGGTGGCGCTGATCGCCGCCCGCAACGCCGCCCGCAAGGCCCGCAACTTCAAGGAGGCCGACCGCATCCGCGACCAGCTTTCCGCGATGGGCATTGGGCTCAAGGACAGCAAAGACCCCGCCACCGGCGAGATCGCGACGACCTGGGAGGTGAAGCGGTGAGGCGTAGGTTGGGTCGAACGCCGGCGAAGCCGGCGGAGACCCAACGTCGCGAAGTCATAAGCACCATCGTGGAACCGATCTCACGAGGTTCCCGCACGAAGGGTTTGTTGGGTCTCGCTGGCGCTCGACCCAACCTACGAGCCAACCGGAGAGCAGTACCATGGCAAGCCTCGATCATATCGGCCTCAGCGTGTCGGACTTTGCCGCGGCCAAGGCGTTCTACAGCGCCGCGCTCGAGCCGCTCGGCATCACGGTGCAGATGGAAGTGACCAGGGACGAGACGGGCGGCTACGAGGGGGCCGGCTTCGGTGCCGACGGCAAGCCGTTCTTCTGGCTCGGGAGCGGCGGCGGCAAGGCCTCGCCCGGCGTGCACGTCGCTTTCGCCGCCCGCAATCGCGCCGAGGTCGACGCCTTCTACCGGGCCGCCATCGCCGCCGGCGGCAAGGACAACGGCGCGCCCGGCCTGCGCGCGCACTACCACCCCACCTACTACGGCGCGTTCGTGCTGGACGCCGACGGCAACAACATCGAGGCCGTCTGCCACAAGCCGGAGTAGAAGGACAGGAGCCCGTCATGTCAGCCGTCGTAGCCCGCGAGCGGACCGCAGAGCGCGCGGCGACGCTCGACGTGCTGCGCCAGCTCGAGCGCAAGGTGCTGTGGCTCTCGACCTACATGATCCACCATGCCAACCACGAGGTGGACCGCGGCGACGGGCTCAAGGTGGGCGGGCACCAGGCTTCGTCGGCATCGCTCGTCACGCTGATGACGGCGCTCTACTTCCACATCCTGCGGCCCGAGGACCGCGTGGCGGTGAAGCCCCACGCAAGCCCGGTGTTCCACGCCATCCAGTACCTGCTCGGCAACCAGGACCTCGCCAAGCTGCAGAACTTCCGCGCGTTCGGCGGCGCGCAGTCCTACCCCTCGCGCACCAAGGATACGGCCGACGTCGACTTCTCGACCGGCTCGGTCGGCCTCGGTATCGCCGAGACGGGCTTTGCCAGTCTGGTGCAGGACTACGTGCACGCCAAGGGCTGGAGTCCCGATTGGCCCAAAGGGCGCATGATCGGCATCATGGGCGATGCCGAGATCGACGAGGGCAACGTCCACGAGGCCCTACTCGAATACTGGAAGCACGGCCTGGAGAACTGCTGGTGGATCATCGACTACAACCGCCAGAGCCTGGACTCGGTGGTGTCCGACCGCCTGTTCATGAAGATGGCCGGCCTGTTCGAGAACCTCGGCTGGAAGGTCGTCCTCATCAAGTACGGCAAGCTGCTGCAGCGCGCCTTCGCGGAGCCGGGCGGGCAGCGCCTCAAGCAGTGGATCGACGACTGCCCCAACATGCTCTA
>DATBKR010000375.1:0-15935 GCA_036555805.1 Hyphomicrobiaceae bacterium
CCGGCTGCGTAAAGCGAAGCACGATGACGCCCATTACGGTAAGAAACGACGAGATCGTTAAACTAAATTGTATGAACTCCACGATCGACTCGAAACTCTGCGTGAACAGTAGCAAAGTCACCACAGCCAGCTGGAAAATGACGGCGAATGCCGGCACCCCCCGCCGGGTTTTACGCGCAAAGGCGGACAGCAGCGGAAAATCCTCCCCCATGGCCATGGTCACCCGCGGCCCGAGCCACATCATGGCGCTGATGGACGGCACCAATCCGATGCAGATCACCGCATCGACGATGCGCGCGCCCGTGGCCCCGAAGATGTGCTGCCCGGCCACGGCAGCCACGGTGATCTGCCCCTCCAGCTGAGACAGCGGCGTGGTGTAGAGGAAGACGGCGTTAAGGGCGACGTAGAGGAGTGTCACCACGGCCACGCCGGCGATGACGGAGAAGGGCACCGTGCGGCGCGGATCGCGCACCTCGCCGGCAATGTACGTCACCGCGTTCCAGCCGGCGTAGGAGTACATCACGTAGGCCAGGCTGATGGCGAACGGTGGGCTTACGATGAGGGAAAAGTCGCCGACGGTCGGTGCGAACGACAGCGGCTGGCGATGGCCGTAGGCGGCGGCCACGGCGATGAACCCGACGATGAGCGCCACCTTGAACAGGGTCGATACGTTCTGGAAGGCGCTGGCGCCCTGGGTGCCGAGCAGATGCACCAGGGTGACGATCCAGACCACCGCCAGGGCCAGCGCCACCGCCACCCAGGGCGGTACGCCGCCCGGCCAGGCGCCCACGAGGTAGCCGCTGAAGGCCATGGCCGCCAGAGCCGTCGGCGCCGAGAACCCCACGGTGGCCGACAGCCAGCCGGCAAGGAATCCGACGGCGCGGTGGTAGATGCGCGACAGCAGGTTGTACTCGCCACCGGAGCGTGGAAACGCTGTCGCCAACTCGGCATAGGAGAGCCCTCCGCAGAGGGCGATGACGCCGCCCGCCACCCACAGCATGACGAGCGCGAAGCCCGAGGGCAGGTCCCGCACCTGAAAGCCCAGGCTGGTGAACACGCCGATACCGATCATGTTCGCCACCGCCAGCGCCACGGCAGTCGCTGCGGTGACCCGTGCGGCCTTCCCGGCGCCGCCAGACGCAGCCTTGTCCAAGCCTCCAGCGGTCATGAGCGGCCCATTTTCAGAGGTGCGGCAGCAAGGCGTTAAGCATGATCGCCAGGATATGTCCACGCTTCGGACACGATTGGGGCTTAGTTGAGCGCTGCTTGCGTGGCATTGCCCGGCTGCCCGGGTGCCGGTGGGCCTCAGATGGCATCGGGGTTTGCGGGAAGGCTGGGCGCGCCGCCGGGCTCTGCGGGATTTGGGGATCGACGTTGGCGACGGTGGGACTTGCAGGGGCCTAGGCGAACACACGGGGGCTCTCTCGCGCGGATCGCCGCAGCGCTGCTCCTCCTGGCGGGGCTGGCAGTGGCGGGCCGTGCCGCGGGGTCCCCCGCCGCTCGCACGGAGACCGCCGCAGAGAGCGTCCCCGTCCCGTACCGGGTGCAATCGCGCAGCGGGCCGCTGCTCCGCGCGCGCTCCAAGCTCGTGGAGTTCGACACCGCCCCGTTCCCCTATCACGGGCTGGTGCCGCGCACCAACAAGCCCTTCCTCGACGTGACCGAGAATGGCCGGCGCGGCCATCGCACCGGCGCCGGCCGCATCTACTGGGAGGACGAGACCTACAGCGACCGCCAGGTGCTGCTCCACCTGCCAAAGGGCTTCGACATCCGCCGGCCGAGCCTCCTTATCGTCTTCTTCCACGGCCATGGCGCCAAGCTTGCCGACGACGTCTACCTGCGCCAGCAGGTGCCGGCGCAGATCTCCTCCTCCGGCATCAACGCCGCCCTGGTGGCGCCGCAGCTCGCCGTCAACGCCGCCGATTCCAGCGCCGGCAAGTTCTGGGAGCCGGGTGCCTTCGCGCGCTTCCTGGGCGAGGCCGCGCAGCACCTGGCGCGCCTGCACGGCGATCCGCGCTCGGTCAGATCGTTCGCCAGCATGCCGGTGATGATCGTGGCCTACAGCGGCGGTTATCTGACGACGGCCTGGTGCGTGCACCACGGCGGCATCGGCAACCGACTGCGTGGTGTGGTGCTGTTCGACGCCCTCTACGGCGAGCTCGACACCTTTGCCGATTGGGTCGCCAAGCAGAAGTCTGCCTTCTTCGTGAGCACCTACACGCACTCCACCGAGGCGCGCAACAACCAGCTGCAGAAAGTGCTCGCGGAACGGCAGATCCCGGTCGCCACGGCACTGCAATCGCGGCTGCGGCCGGGCAGCGTCGCTTTCCTCTCGGCGCCCCGGGACGCCGACCACCGCGACTTCCTCACCTACGCGTGGGTCGACGACCCGCTCAAGGACCTGCTCGATCGCCTCAAGGGCTACAGGCGGCGATAGCCGTGTTGCCGGGGCATTCTCGCCGCCGTGCCGACGTTCCACGCTGCGTCCGGGTTTACAGACCGCCGGCGAGGCACTACGCGCTTCCCCTGACGCTTTTGCGCATCCTCCCCGGGAGCCCCGCCCCCATGCCTGCCAAAAAGAGAATCGGATTCCTCTCGTTCGGCCACTGGTCGCCCTCGCCGCACTCGCAGACGCGCTCGGCCGCCGACGCACTGCTGCAGTCCATCGACCTCGCCGTCGCCGCCGAGCAGCTGGGCGCGGACGGGGCCTACTTCCGCGTGCACCACTTCGCCCGCCAGCTTGGCTCGCCGTTCCCGCTGCTGGCCGCTGTCGGCGCCAAGACCGGCCGCATCGAGATCGGCACGGCCGTCATCGACATGCGCTACGAGAACCCGCTCTACATGGCCGAGGACGCCGGCGCCGCCGATCTCATTGCCGGCGGGCGCCTGCAGCTCGGTATCAGCCGCGGCTCGCCCGAGCAGGTGATCGACGGCTGGCGCTACTTCGGCTACGTGCCGCCTGCGGGCCAGACCGACGCCGACATGGCCCGGCGCCACGCCGAGGTCTTCCTGGAGGCGCTGCGCGGCGAGGGCTTCGCCAAGCCCAATCCTCGGCCCATGTTCCCCAACCCGCCCGGCCTCCTGCGCATCGAGCCGTACGCGGAGGGCCTGCGCGAGCGCATCTGGTGGGGCGCCGGCTCCAACGCCACCGCCGTCTGGGCGGCCGAGGTCGGCATGAACCTGCAGAGCTCCACGCTCAAGAACGACGAGGACGGACGTCCGTTCCACGTCCAGCAGGCCGCCCAGATCCGCGCCTTCCGCGAGGCCTGGAAGGCGGCCGGCCACACGCGCGAGCCGAGGGTCTCGGTGAGCCGCAGCATCTTCGCGCTCGTCGACAACCGCGACCGCACCTACTTCGGAGGCTCGGGCGAGGACCAGGACCACATCGGCTTCATCGACCCCAAGACGCGGGCCATCTTCGGCCGCAGCTACGCCGCCGAGCCCGACGTCCTCGTCAAGCAGCTGGCCGAGGACGAGGCCATCGCCGAGGCCGACACGCTGCTCCTCACCGTCCCCAACCAGCTGGGCGTGGCCTACAATGCGCACGTCATCGAGGCCATCCTGACCCACGTCGCTCCCGCGCTCGGCTGGCGCTGACGCCATCCCTCAGCCGGTGGTGGATCTCAGCTTGAAGTCCGCCCCGAGCACGGCGAAGCCGGCCGCCGGCGACTTGTCCCCCGCGCTGACGCTGCCCTCCTTCCGCTCGGCCATGGACTGGAGCACGATGCCCGCGTTCGCCTGGCCGATCAGGTCGGGAACCTGCCCGGCGGGCGTTTTGGGGTCGGCCGCGTAGCTTTGCTGCAGGAACCCCGGAGGCCAGGGCGGCGCCGACGGCGCCTTCACCAGCCACAGGAGCGTGCGCTTCTCCTCGGTGGACGTGCTCGCCACCTGCACCCTGCCCGTGTAGGTCTCGTGCGCCCCGTCCTTCGGCTTGAAATCGCACAGGACGAGCCGCGTCTGCCCCGCGTCACCCGCTTCGGCCTCCACGGGGGCGGACACATGGCATGTCAGGAGCCCCGCCTCCACAGCTTGCTCGGCGGCTGCCGCGCTCCACGCGCAGCCCGCTGCCAGCACGGCCGCCGACCATATCCCGTGCACGTCGCCTCGCCTTCCGAACGCGGAGCGTGGCTGCCACGACCCTCCGCGGGTTCACTCCTCCCCCGCCTAGCCGTATCGCGGGCAGAGACGTGGACAACCCGGAGCGGTCGCGCTTTGTTCCCCCCTTGAGCATCGCATAACCTCCGTAGCGCTACCTCCGTAGCGGTCGCGACGAAAACCGGGCGCCGGGGGAAGAGTTCCTCGTTAACGCGAGGTCCACGTCAGCCCGCTCGGGCGCGGCGGAACCAGGCAGGGAAACGGGCATTCTCCCTCAACGCCTGCACACCAAGCTCGGAGCACCACCATGGCCTCCATCCAGCCAGAGACCGCCCGGTCCCGCGGCGACAGGGACGCCCCTCACACCACCCCCGTCACGCCGGAAGAAGACGTGCGCACCATCCTCATCAACCGTGTCTCGTGGGGTGCGGTGCTGGCCGGCGTGGTACTCGCTCTCGCCACGCAACTGATTCTCAACCTCATCGGTTTGGGCATCGGCGCCTCGACCCTCGATCCCGCCGGCAGCGGCAGCCCCTCCGCGTCGTCGTTCTCGATCGGCGCGGGGATCTGGTGGATCTTCTCGGGCATCGTGTCCGCGCTCGTGGGCGGCTACGCCGCCGGGCGGCTCGCCGGACAGCCCAAGGAGTCCTCCGGCGGGTGGCACGGCCTCACGACCTGGGCGCTCTCCGTGCTCCTGATGTTCGCACTGCTGACCACGGCCGTGGGTACGATCCTGGGCGGCGCCTTCTGGACGCTCGCCAGCCTCGCCGGCGGCGCCACGCAGGCCGTCGGCACCACGGCGCAGACGGCCATCCAGGTGGCGGCTCCGGAGGTCTCGCGCGCCGCGGACCCGTTTGGAAGCATCGAGAGGGCCATTCGCAGCGCCAGCGGCGGCAACGATGCGGCGGCCCTCAGGGACGCGGCCGTGTCGGCCGTGCGCGCTGCAGTGACGGCCGACCCGGCCCAGGCCCAGGATGCCCGCGAGCGCGCCGCCCAAGCCCTCGCCAAGGCCCAGGGCGTGCCCGTCGACCAGGCGCGGGCGCAGCTCGGACGCTACGAACAGCAGTACCGCCACGCCATCGACCAGGCCAAGCAGCAGGCGACGGCCGCCGCCCAGATGGCCACCACCGCCGTCTCGCGCGGCGCGCTGTTCGGCGCCCTCGCCCTGATCCTCGGCGCGATCGCCGCCTGGCTCGGCGGCCGCATGGGCGCGGTGGACCCGACGCTCACCACGGGGGAGGCTCTGGCAGCCCGCCGCGCCCACCTCCATTGACGGCGGAGCTGGAAGACGGCGCGTGCGGCAGGGACGCTTTCAACGCGCCCGCCACCGGGCGCGAACTAAGGATGCCCGCAACAATAAGTGAATCGCCCGGACACGAGCTGGCTCAACGGTCGCTGCAGGATTGCGAAGCGCTCTGCAAGCGCCCCTTCTCCCCTTGGGGAGAAGGTGGCCCGAAGGGCCGGATGAGGGGGCCTTCCTCGGAGAGGAAACTCCCCCCTCACCAGTTCGGCCAAATGACTTACGGCCGCGCCATCGAGGTTGGCGTACGAGGGCCGCGAATCGCACGCGGCCATAAGTCATGGCCTCACGTCCTCTCCCCAAAGGGGAGAGGGGGACGGCGTGCGTTGTGAGCGTTCCCCTCACAATTGTCGGCGCGGACGCGCGGCAATCGTCAGGAGAACGACGCACTTATCATTGCGCACGCCCTAAGCCGAGCAACGCCTCGCCCGCCTCGATGGCCGCTAGCCTTGCGCCAACTCCGCGAGCCTTGCGCGCAACGCGCTCTCGTCGGCCGCAAAGTCCCCTGCGACCCACCAGTCCTCCACGGTGCGGAGGATCTCGCCCACTCGTGGGCCGGGGGACATGCCCAGGCCCAGCGCGTCGGCGCCCTTGAGCGGGAAGCGTGGCGGTGGCCAGCGCTCCGGCAGGGCCAGGCGATGGCGCCACGCGTCGCTGTCGGGCGGGTCGCCGGTGCACGTCCAGGCGAGCAGCACGCGCTCGCGGTAGGCCGCCGGCCCCTGCCGGTAGAGCCACGCCCTGGCGGCTGCTTCAGGACTCGCAGGCCCGATGCCCGCCTCGCGCAGGGGGGCGCCGCGGGCCAGCTCCGCCGCCTGCTCGTTGGACAGGCGCAGGCGACCGCGCAGGCGCTCGGCGTCCTCCGGGATCTCCACCGCAAGAGCCGCCAGCCGCAGCACCGGATCGGGCGCGACACCGAGAGCCGCCTCGATGGCGGCAAGTCGGGCGAGCAGCATCGGGCGCGGCGCGGCGCCCAGCACCGCCGGGAGCAGCCCGTAGTCCTGCATCCGCGCTGCGATCTCCGGCCCGCGCGGCGCCGCCAGCAGGCGCAGGAACTCCACGCGCACGCGCTCCGCCGACAGGATGGAGAGACCGGCGCGCTCGCGTATGCAGGCTGCGACGCCCTCGGCGTCCACCGGCCCCTCCGCGAACTCCGCCGTCAGGCGGAAGAAGCGCAGGATGCGCAGGTAGTCCTCGCGGATGCGCTCGGCCGCATCGCCGATGAAGCGCACGCGCCGCGCCGCCAGGTCCGGATAGCCGTGGAGCGGGTCGAACACCGTCCCGTCGGCACTGCAATAGAGCGCGTTGAGCGTGAAATCGCGGCGCTTCGCGTCCTCCGCCCAGTCGTCGGTGAAGGCCACGGTAGCGTGGCGGCCGTGGGTCTCCACGTCCCTGCGCAGCGTGGTGACCTCGTAGGGGTGCCCGCCCGCCACCACCGTCACCGTGCCGTGCGCCAGCCCGGTGGGCATCGCCTTGAGGCCCGCCGCGTCGGCCGCGCGCATCACCTGCTCGGGGCGCGCATCGGTGGCGATGTCCACGTCGCTCACCAGCCGGCCCGCCAGCGCGTTGCGCACGGCCCCGCCCACGGCGCGCGCCGTAAACCCGCGCGCGGCGAGGGCGGCGAATACGGCCTGCGTCTCGGGGCGGTCGAGCCATCCGGCCCCGGTCAGGCGAGGTGGGAGGGCGGCGGGCGCTTGGGACATCTGGGAGACATCCGGGCGCTACTTGAAGTGGCCGGGCTCAATCTGCCCGTCCTTGATGCGCGCCGGCGTGTAGGTCTGGTCGCGGCCACCCATGGTCGACGACGATCCGTAGTAGATGAGCGTGGCGAACACCAGCACGGCCCCGGAGAGCGCCAGCCACAGGAACGGCGCTTCGTCGACGACGGCCCTTGCCGGCCGGCCCGGGCGCGCCAACAGGGCATAGCCCAGGTAGGCGAGCGTGGGGAGCAGGAAGAGCAGAACGATCTCGGCAGCGACCCGCATCATTGCGTGAACAGCCTCTGCTGCATGTTCTTCAGCATGCCGGCGGTGGCTCCCCATATATAGCGCTCCCCATAGGCCATGGCATAGAAGAAGCGCCGCCGGCCATGCCACTCGCGCGAATCCTTCTTGTGGTTGGTCGTGTCCATGAGAAACTGGAGCGGTACCTCGAAGGCGTCGGTCACTTCGCGCGCGTCGAGCGCCGGCGCGAACCCCGGCCGCACCAGCCCCACCACCGGTACGACCTGGAACCCGGTGCCGGTGCGATAGCTGTCGAGGTAGCCCAGCGGCTCCACATGGGTGGCGGGCAGGCCGACCTCCTCCCAGGCCTCGCGCAGGGCGCAGTCGAGCGCGCTCTTGTCGTCGGGCTCCATCCTGCCGCCGGGGAAGGAGATCTGGCCTGCGTGGGTCTTGAGCTCGTGCGAACGCTGGGTGAGGAACACGGTGAGCGCCGGGCGCAGCACGATCGGCACCAGCACCGCCGCCGGCCGCGCTGGCGGCATGACAGCAAGGTCGCCCTTGAACTCGGGATTCAGGTCCCAGTCGCTGGGCCCCAGCGACTGCCCCGAGCGTGGATCGAAGATCGCCTCCGACGGAGTGGCACTGAGCCCGCGGCGTGCGCGGGCGCGGAATCCCGCCTCGGTGAACGGATCGGCGCTGTCATCCACGGCTCCGTTCGGAGAATAGCTCTGGGGCATGTCCATGGGCGCCGACCATAGCACCCCGACGGGCCCTTGCCAGCCGCACCCCTCGCCAATGGCGCTGAGGTCGTGACCGTGGGCGCCTGCCCCCGGGCGTCCAGCCTTGGATCCGGGGCGCGGGCTCCGGACGGACCGGCGCTCAGGCCTTGGCCGCGCAGCAGGCCTCGATGCGGTAGCCCTCAGGATCGACAACGAATGCGGCGTAGTAGTCCGGTCCGCAATCCGCGCGCAGCCCCGGCTTGCCGTTGTCGCGGCCACCGGCCTTCAGCGCCGCGGCATGGAACGCATCGACGCTGGCGCGCGTCGGCGCATCGAAGCAGAAGTGCAGGCCCGAGCCCGCATCCGCCGGCACCGGCCGCGCGACCTCGCTGATCCACAGCACCACGGCGTCGTCCCCGTAGCCCAGGGAGCCCGCCGACTGGCTGCGGCAGGTGCAGCCCAGGGGCGCGAGCGCGGCATCGTAGAAGCGCTTCGCCCGCGCGATGTCGCGCACGCCGATCGAGACGTGATTGATCATGTGCATGTCCTTTCGGAGGTGTCAGACCCTCCGGGCCTGACACCGTTTCTCCAGCGAGCATATGAGGGTTGGGGTGGAGTCAGACGCTGTGGGCTGGGCTGACCTGGTCCGCAACACGGGTTGCAGCAGTGGTGTCGGACACCAGAGGGCCTGACACCTACCGCCGGGCAAGGACCTCGACCTGCAGCCGCCAGCTGGCGCCGTTGTCAGGGGAGACTTCGCCCAGCCAATGGAACGAGTCCGGCTTGATCTTGGTGAAGCTCCAGCGCATCAGCGCACCCGACTCGTGCCGGCCCTCCTGCACGATGTCAGACCCGCGCGCCCGGCCGATCTGGCGCGTGTAGAGCTGCGTGGCGGGGTTGTGCCAGAAGATGTGCCAGGCGTCGAGGGCGGGGTCGTAGACGCGCAGGGTCGTGCCATACCAGTTCCCCGTGACCGGCAGCGGCTGCGGCGGCGCGTCCGCGTTGCGCTCGGCGCGGCGCGGGACCATCCACACGTCCTGGAGGGCACGGCCCTCCAGAACCCAGCCGGCGTGGATCTCGCCGCGGTGGGTGTGCGTGGTGCCGTTCTCCTCGTGCGCCACCACGGTAGTCTCCCAGTTTCCGACCAGGAAGCCATAGAGCGCGAGCTTTTCGGCGCGGTCGGGCGCGGGGTGGTCGGTGTGCAGCACGTCGATGAAGCTGTCGGGCCGGACTGCGGCGGCAACCGGGCCGCCGTGCGCGGCCAGCGGTGCGGCGAGCGCGACGCCGCCGAAGGCGCGGCGGGCGACGGGGTAGAACATGACGGGCTCCGTGGTGGATGGTGTCAGTAGCTGCGCAGGCTTAGGCCGCTCAGCCGCTCCGCCGCTTGGGAAAAATTGCTATGCTCGGCCCATGGCATTGACCTTTCGAGTCCTCGCCTCGGGCACCGGCTGGAGCGTCGGCGATGTGGTCTGCACCGCCGGCCCTCACGACCGCCCATACGAGGAGCGACACGAGGCGGTATCCATCGCCGCTGTGACCGCGGGTACGTTCCAGTACCGCACCGGCGCCGGCAGGGCCGTGCTGGCCCCAGGCGGCATCCTGCTGGGCAATGCCGGGGCCTGCTTCGAGTGCGGGCACGAGCACGGCCACGGCGACCGCTGCCTCGCCTTCAGCTTCGCGCCCGACGCGCTGGAAGCGGTGGTGGCCGCAGTGCCGGGCGCGCGCCGCACGGCCTTCGCCGTGCCGCACCTGCCGCCTCTGCCCGATCTCATGCCGCTGCTCGCCGCCGCCGAGGCCGCCCGCGAGGCGGCGGATTCGGCAGAACTGGAGGAGGTGGCGGTGCGCCTTGCGGGTGCGGTGACGGCAACGCTGCATGACGCGACGCGACCGGCGCGGGCGCCCAGTCGTCGCGACGAGGGACGCATCAGCGAGGCGCTACGCCGCATCGAGGCGGACGCGGACGGGCCACTCGCCCTCGCCGACCTGGCACGCGCGGCCGGCATGAGTCCCTTCCATTTCCTGCGCACCTTCCGGCAGGTGGCGGGCATGACGCCGCATCAATATGTGCTGCGCACCCGCCTCAGCCGCGCCGCGGTTCGCCTGCGCACCTCGCACGAGCCGATCTCGGCCATCGCCTTCGACGCCGGCTTCGGCGACCTCTCCACCTTCAACCGCCGCTTCCGGCGGCTGATGGGCTGCACCCCCGGCGCTTACCGCTCAGGCCGCTCCAGACTTTAGGCAACGCTTGCACGCGGTCTATTGCGTCTTCGCCTCGGGCAAGGACCGTACGTCGGCGTCGGACAGCGACAGCTTGATCCTGGGCAGCTGCTCGATCTTGTCTCCCGTAATGGTAACGACCTTCGTGCCAATGCCGAGCAAGCGTCCGATGTCGACCTGGATCGACTGGATCTTGTTGTCGGGCCCCTTCATGACGTTGACGATCCGCCCAAGGTCCTTGTTGTCGGAGCTGAAGACGGACATGCCCACCAGAGGCGTCAGCGCACCGAGCCCGTGCCCGACGGCCTCGACGATCGTGCGGCACGAGGAGGAGAGCGAGCCCTTCTTTTGCTCCAGGCATTGCGCGATCCTGCCCCCCTCCCCGCAGGCTGCCTGAACCTCGTTCCAGCACCCCTCGGCGACACGGTCGACGCTGCGCTGGAGATTGCTTGCAGCGCGACGCAACGCCACCCGGCATCGGCCACCCAGCTGGTCTTCGTTGGCCAGAATGCAGAATGCGATGCGCCCGCCACCGGGCGTAACATTGCCGCAGAAATCGTCGACGTCGGCGGCACAAGCGTCCTCGACCGCTTCGACCGCCTCAGCCACCCGGTCTCTGAAAGAGAGCTGGGACGAATCGCCGGCCCGCTCGCTCGGCGCAGCGATATCGCTGCCTTTCCGATCGGAGAGAGATTCCCGGTCTTTTCTGTCCTGTACCTCCTGCCCCCATAGAGCCAGTGGGGCAAGCACAAGCGCCGCAGCAATAAGGACGACCTTGTTCATTGGATGTCTCCGTTTTCCGGCTCTGCTCGAGGACTGCTGCTGCCAAAAGATCAGCCAGCCTGGCGAAGGCTCAATCCCCACCGATGCGATCGCGGATCCGATTGAGGGCCGGACTCTCGGTGTCCGATTGCCGAAGCCGGTCGAGAATGAGGTCGCGGAGGTCGCTGCGCCTCTCCAACCGGTCCCGCAGAAGATCGCGCAGATCCTCGCGGGTCTCCGAGCGGTCCGATATGAGGTCGCGCAGGTCGGTGCGCCTCTGCAGCCGGTCCCGCAGAAGATCGCGCAGATCCGCGCGGGTCGCTAAGCGGTCCGATATGAGGTCGCGCAGGTCGTGACGCCCCTGCAGCCGGTCCCGCAGAAGACCGCGCAATTCCTCGCGGGCCGCCAAGCGGTCCAATATGAGGTCGCGCAGATCCTTGCGTCCCTCCAGCCGATCGCTGAGGAGAGTGCGCAAGTCCTCGCGACCCGCCAGCCGCTCCCGCAGGAGATCGTGCAAATCCTCACGGTTCGCCACGCGATCCAGGATCAGATCGCGGAGGTCGCTGCGCCTTTCCAAGCGGTCTCGCAAAAGATCGCGCAAATCCTCGCGGGCCGCCAAACGGTCCAGTATCAGGTCGCGCAGGTCCTTGCGTCTCTCCAACCGATCCCTGACAAGATTGCGCAAGTCCTCGCGGCCCGCCAGTCGGTCTCCTAGAAGATGGCGCAGCTCCTCCCGGCTCTCCATTCGATCTCCCATCAAGTCCCGCAAGCCCTGGGCCGACGCCGTAGTGGCGGTTGCGAGCAGGGAAGCCGAAGCGGCAAGGATGAACGTTGTCGTTGCAATTGCGGGCGCACGTTTCATCGAGATTACTCCTCCGTTGTCGTAGTGACGCCGATCTGAGCGGGACTGCCCCGCTGGGTATCGGCATCCTTTGCCCCCGATCACAGGCCGCGCCATCCGGGAAAACCCGCAAACGCGGATGGTCTCCATCCGGGCGGGGCGAGAAGTGAACATGCGAGAGAGTTGCAGCACTTGTTCGACGCGGCTGAAGGCGGTGTGCCCCGAGCAACAATCGCCGGGCGCATAAAAGCGAGAGCGCGGCGGAGGGTCGGCCCCGCTCTCGCCGCCGAGCTCGAGCTGGTGGGGTACACGGGCCAGCGCCGGCTCGCGCTGCCAAGCACCGAATCGCGCCGTAGCGGCCATGGCAGCCTGATCGGGGCAAGACGGCCCGGGTTGGCCGGAGCCAAACGGGTTCGGATCTGAGCAGCGCGCTCACCGGAACGGCGGCTCGTCGAAACTCCTGAGCTTGCGGCTGTGCAGGGTGTCGCGGCGCTCGCGCAGGAGGTCGAGCGCCTTGAGGCCGATCTCCAGGTGCTGGCCCACGGCGCGCTCGTAGAAGGCGCTGGCGGCTCCGGGCAGCTTGATCTCGCCGTGCAGCGGCTTGTCGGACACGCACAGCAGCGTGCCGTAGGGCACGCGCAGGCGGTAGCCCTGCGCCGCCACGGTGCCGCTCTCCATGTCCACGGCAATGGCGCGCGACAGGTTGATGCGGCGCCGCTCCTGGGCGAAGCGCAGCTCCCAGTTGCGGTCGTCGTTGGTGACGACGGTGCCGGTGCGCAGGCGCCGCTTCAAGGCCTCGCCGCGGTCGCCGGTGACCATGCCGGCAGCGTCCTGCAGCGCCACCTGGATCTCGGCCAGCGCCGGGATCGGGATGTCGGGCGGCACCAGGGCATCGAGAATGTGGTCCTGGCGCAGGTAGGCGTGCGCCAGCACATAGTCGCCGATCTGCTGCGTCTGCCTGAGCCCGCCGCAGTGACCGATCATGAGCCAGCAGTTGGGACGCAGTACCGCCAGATGGTCGGTGATCGTCTTGGCGTTGGAGGGCCCGACACCGATGTTGACGAGCGTGACGCCTTCGCCGTCGGGGGCGGTGAGGTGGTAGGCGGGCATCTGGAAGCGGTGCCAGGCGCTGCCGGCGATGACGGCGTCCGCCTCCTGCGGCGCATGCCCCGGGCCGACGATCAGATTGCCGGGCAGGACGAGCTGCCGGAAGGGGCTGCCGGCGTCGAGCCGCTCGCGCCCCCAGCGAATGAAGCGGTCCACGTAGCGATGGTAGTTCGTGAGCAGGATCCAGCGCTGCACGTGGCGCCAGTCGCTCCCGGTGTAGTGCAGCAGGCGCTGCAGGGAGTAGTCGACGCGCACGGCGTCGAAGAGGGCGAGCGGGCGCGGCTCGCCCTCGCGGAAATCCCAGGCGCCGTCGGCGATCTCGTCGCCCACCGCCGAGAGCTGCGGCGTGGGGAAGTGCCGGGCGAGGTCGGCCACACTTACCGCGGCGCCGGCCAGCCCCCCGGCGCGGTCGAGCACATAGGGGTAGGGGATGCGCCGCCGGCTCCTCTCCACCTCGATCCTGGCCCCGTATTCGGTGGCCAGCGGCTGCAGCTGCTCTACGAGGTAGCTGCGGAACTCGCGCGGGTGCGTGACGGTGGTCTCGTAGGCGCCCAGCCGCTGCAGCCGGCCGAAGGCGCGCCGGTGCGTGGGCGTTGGACGGCCGCCGTCGTGATAGACGACGCGCAGCAAGGGGTAGCACGCCGCCGCCAGCGTCTCCTTCGTCGGCATCTCGCCCGTGCTCAGGTAGCGTTCCAGCGTGGAGACGAGCGCGGAGCTGGCTTCGTCGTAGAGCTGCTCCAGCCTGTCCAGGGCAGCCACGACGGGGCGGGCAGACTTGTTCGTGCGTTGCGACATGGCGAGTTCCTACCGGAAACCGGCTCACTCGCCAAACGGGTCAGCCCCCTGGCGAACAAGCTGGCATGTCCTCCTGCGCGTCCCGTGCGAGGGCCCTGACCCGGGTCTGACCCCCGGCCTCGGTTTGCTTAACCGGGGCCTGGAGCGGGCGACACGCACGTGTTGCGGTGTGTTGCGGTGTTGAGGCTCCGGCAGCGCTGGACTAGGCTCGCGGTGGGCCGATGCGGGAGAAGAGCGGCCGAGGCGAGGAGGACCTGTGAACGGCGGGATCGGGCGGCTGGACGGGCAGACGGCGATCGTTACGGGGGCAGCGCGCGGCATCGGCCTCGGCATCGCCAGGCGGCTGGCCCGCGACGCCTGCCGCGTCGTGTCGTGGGACCGTGACGCGGAGGCGCTGGCCTCCTCCAAGGCGGAATTCGAGCCGGCCGATGCGCAGGTCGTCGATGTGACGGATCTGGATGCGGTCGAGCGCGCCGTCGCCGCGGCTGTCAAGGCTTGCGGCACGATCGACATCCTGGTCAACAACGCCGGCGTGAACGGGCCGACGGTGCCGACGTGGGAGTACCCGCCGGAGGCCTGGCACCGGGTGCTGGCCGTGGACCTGACCGGCGTGTTCTACTGCTGCCGCGCGATCGTCCCGCACATGCGCGCCAAGGACTACGGGCGGATCGTCAACATCGCCTCGATTGCGGGCAAGGAAGGCAACCCCGACAACTCCGCCTACAGCGCCGCCAAGGCCGGCGTGATCGCGCTCACCAAGAGCCTCGCCAGGGAGCTGGCCGGCAGCGGCGTCACCGTCAACGCGCTGGCCCCGGCCATCACCGAGACCGACCTGTTCAAGGAGATGACGCCGGAATTCATCGAGGGCCGCCGCCGGCGCATCCCGATGGGCCGCTTCTGCACCGTGGAGGAGATCGCCAGCATGGTGGCCTGGGTGGCGAGCCCCGAATGCAGCTTCACCACCGGCTTCACCTTCGACATTTCAGGCGGGAGGGCCACGTATTGATCGACGGTCGGGCCGCAATGGAGGAAACGGGAATGGCTGACTTCTACGTCAAGGTCGGCGACAGCGCGCGCTTCTCCAAGACGGTGGGCGAATACGACGTCTACAGCTTCGCCGGCATCACCGGCGATTTCGCGCCCAATCACGTCGACAAGTCGTACATGGAGAAGTCGAGCTACGGCCGCCTGCAGGCGCACGGGGCACTGATGGTGGGCTACATGTCCACCGCATCGAGCATGGCGATCGCCGACACCCGCGCCGGCGTGGACGAGACCCCGGTCTCGCTCGGCTACGACCGCATCCGCTTCCTGGGCCCGGTCTATTTCGGCGACACCATCACCGTCGACTATTGCATCACGGCGGTCGATCCCGAGCGCCGCCGGTCGACGGCCAGTATAGAGGTCAGGAACCAGAACGGCGAGCTGATCAGCATCGCCACCCACATCCTGAAGTGGGTGAAGAATACGCGCTCGTGACGGGCCCGGACGATTGTGAGGCGATTGCCCATGAAGACCAGATTGGACGGCCAGGTCGCCATCGTCACCGGGGCGGCGCGCGGCATAGGCCTGGCCATCGCCAGGCTGTTTTCCGAGCGGGGCGCCAAGGTGGTGGCGTGGGATCGCGACGTTGGCCCGCTGCGGAAAGTGGGCTTCAAGCCGGACGCTACCGAGGTGGTGGACGTGGCGAGCTATCCGGCTGTCGAGGGCGCGTTCCACAAGGCGCTCGAAGCGTTCGGCAGGATCGACATCCTCGTCAACAACGCCGGCATCAACGGCCCCATCGCGCCAACGTGGGACTATCCATTGGAGGAGTGGGACCGTGTCATCGCCATCGACATGACCTCGGTGTTCTACGCCAGCCGCCTCGCCGCCCGCCACATGCGGGAGCGCCGCTCGGGCCGGATCATCACGGTGTCGTCCATCGCCGGCAAGGAGGGCGTGCCCAACATCTCGGCCTACTCGGCAGCCAAGGCCGGCGTGATCGGCTTCTCGAAGGCGCTGGCCAAGGAGCTGGCCGACGTGGGCGTCACGGTCAACTGCATCGCGCCGGCCATGACCGCCACCGATCTCCTCAGCACCATGACCGAAGCGCACATCCGCAACATGAAGGCCAAGATCCCCATGGGCCGGCTGGTGGAGGTGGACGAGGTGGCGGA
>DATBKR010000376.1:0-2303 GCA_036555805.1 Hyphomicrobiaceae bacterium
CGCCAGGCTCGAGGCGGCGATGCGGGCTTCGAGCGCCTGCCTGTCGGCGGCGAGTTTCGCTTCCGCCGCCTGCGTCCGCTCCTCGATCTTGGCGAGGCGCGTATCGGTGGCGGCCAGCCTGGCGGACAGGCCCTGCGGCACCACCGGGCGCTCCTGCAAGGCCCTCTCCGCGGCAGCGAGCCGGCGGGCGAGATCGGACGACACCCGTTCGGCCCGTTGGCCGCCCGTGAGCAACCCAAGCAACGAGGCGACCGCCAGAACCAGCACGGCGCCAGCCGCTCCTGCGGCGGCATGCGACAGCACCGTGCCGCTGCGCGCCAGGCGGCGCGTCAGACCGAGCGCCCACGCGGCCGCGAGCCCCAGCCACCCGGTCAAGGCTGCGCACGCCGCCCAAAGGCGAGTCGGGACGCCGGTCGGCGCTGCCCTCCCGCCCTCAGCCTTGACGCCGGCCCCTGCGTCGGCGCGCGCGCTGCCGATCTCGGTTGCCTGCACCTCGATGGTCGCGTAGGGGCGTTTGGGCGCCTCGCCGGGCTTGGAATGGCCTTTGCCGGTCTCGTCCGTCTTCTCGGTCATGGGCTAAATCCGGGGGCTCGACTCCGGGCAACAGCGCAGCGGTCGGCATGCTCGCTGCATTGCATTAACGAAAATGCGCAAAGACGCTATGCCCCTGTTGGACGCCTCCCCGTCCAGCCCCGCGACTAGCCGTCCGATTGTGCAGCGCTCTCCTCGATTAGAGCAAGCAATTCTTCCAGCCGCGGCGCCGCAGCGATCCGTGCGGACACAGGCCCCAGCGACTGCAGGCGGCGTGCGACAGCCACCGACAGGCAGAAGTGGGGCAGTGTGCGCACCGCCGCGGTAAGACCGTGTTTGGCGACGAGGCCGGCGTAGATGGCCACCGTGCGGGGCGACATGAGGATCACGCCGTCGATCGCATGGCTCGCGAGATCCTCGATCGTCTGGTCTGTGAAGGTGGTGGCCGGAATCATGCGGTAGACAAGGGGCTGGCGCACCCGGAAGCCGTGCGCCTCCAGCTCCCCCGCCAGATCGTGCGCGAGCGTGTCGCCGGCGAGGTGGACGACCAGGCCGCTGGCCGGGTCGAGGACGGAGACGATGTGCGCCACCAGCGCGGCTGCCGTGCCGGCGCCGGTCACCACCGTGTCGAAGCCCAGCGCGCGCGCCTCTGCGGCGGTCGCCTTGCCCACGGCGAACAGGGGCAGGTGCCGCGCCTCCGCCAGCACCCCGAGCCCCTTAAGCGCTCGCAGAGCGTTGCGGCTGGTCGCGATCAGCGCCTGCGCCCCGTCGAGGTCGACGGCCTCGCCGTCGGCGAAGGAAAGCGTGAGCAGCGGCTCGACGGCGGCCTGGTGCCCGGCGCCCTCGAGCACGGCGCCAAGCTTCATGGCATCGGGTTCGGGCCTGGTAATGAGGAGGCGCATGCCGCGGCTCACATAGCACCGACGCCGGCGGATGTCGCGGGGGATGCGATTCGCGTGGGGCGGCGCGACCGCAAAATGGGCGCGGATGAAGCATGGCGTCCGCGCGCGATGCAGCCCTTGCCGACAGGCTCCGGCTACCGCTCGATCCCTGAGTTCGAAAAATCTCCTTGTCTTGCAAAGAAGTAGATGCGCGATGCCGCTGCCATGCTCTTGCCCAAAGCGGAGCCCAAGCCTGCGAGCCATGTGGATTCGTCAACGCTCGGTGACGCGCGCCGGTCTCGCCGATGCAGCTCGCTAGCGCCGCCCGCTTTGTCACGCGCAACCTGCGCAACCCGCTGGTGCTTCACGTGGTCATGGCGCTGGCCGGGACCGTGCTCGTGATCCTGGCCGTCGCGCCCATGACCTCGTCGCTCGTGATGCGCTCGTTGCGCCACGACGTTGAGCTGCGCTCCCGGCTCATCTTCAACTCCATCAAAGACCAGGTCGCCGCCAGCCTTGCAGTTGCAGGAGATACCCATCTCGCCCCGTTCCTGGAGCGCCTCACCGAGGACGAGCAGCTGATGGCCCTGGGGTTCTGCCGAAACGGCGTTCTGGAGTACGCGACGAAGGCGATGCCCAAGAGCATCGCCTGCGCAAGCGTGGCGCGGACCACGGGCAACACCTTCCTCACCACGTACGATGCCGGGCACCGGCTGCTGGTGGGCGCGTTCCCAATGACGGCAGGGCCTACGCGCGGCCATCTGGTCATCCTGCACGATCTCACGTTTGCCGAGGAGCGGGTGTCGCGGGCGCGTGCTTACACCGCGCTCGCCGTGATCGTCGGCATCGCCGGCGTCGGCCTGCTGGCCCTTGCGAGCGTGCTCGCCGTGC
>DATBKR010000377.1:0-17898 GCA_036555805.1 Hyphomicrobiaceae bacterium
GCCATCGAGGCGCTGATCGCGGCGCTGCCGGACCTGATGGGCGGCAAGGCGGAGGCGCCCAAGGCGCTCACGGCCGACCCCGCTCCAGCTGAGTCCGCCGAACATAAGGAGGCCGCATGACCGCCGCCGCCGCGATCCCCCCGGAGCTGATGGCGCTGGCGCAGCGCCTGGCGGCGGTGTCGCCCGAGGAGCGCGCCGCGGCCATCGCCAGGCTGCCGGCGTCGCAGCAGAAGGCCATCGCGGCGGCCATCGTGGGCGTGCCGGTGATCGGGGCGCGGATCGGCGCGACGGCGGTGCTGACCGAGAAGCAGCGCGTGGCGCTGGAGATGCTCCGCGGCCCGGCGATGCACTGTCTGCTGGCCGGCGGGTCGCGGTCCTCGAAGACGTTCACGCACTGCATGTTCATCGCTGAGCGGGCGCTGACGGTGCCGTCCCGGCACGCGATCCTGCGCTTCCGGTTCAGCCATCTGCATGCATCGGTCATCGAGGACACCTGGCCGAAGATGCTGGAGCTGTGCTTCCCGCGCGCCGGAGGGAAGCTGGACAGGCAGTTGTGGGTCTACCGCTTCGACTGCGGGAGCGAAGTCTGGTTCGGCGGCCTGGACGAGAAGGAGCGGGTCGAGAAGGTGCTTGGCCAGGAGCACGCAACGCTGTTCTTCAACGAGGCGTCGCAGATACCGCTGGCATCGAGGCAGACGGCGATCACGCGCCTCGCCCAGAACTGCGGACTGCCGCTCAAGGCATTGTACGACTGCAACCCCCCCAGCAAGCGCCATTGGCTGCACAGCTACTTCATCGACAGGATCGACCCGAACCGGCACCAGCCATTGCCGAACCCGGCGAACTATGGCGCGCTGGCGATGAATCCACGGGACAACCTGGCGAACCTGCGACCGGAGTACGTGGCGGAACTGGAGCAGCTTGACGAGCGCCGCCGGCAGCGGTTCCTGCTGGGGCAATGGTCAGACGACGCCGAGAACGCGCTCTGGACGCCGGAGACGCTGGACAACGGCCGGCTGCTGGACCGGGCGCCGCCGGCGATGCAGCGGGTGCTGATCGCGGTCGATCCATCGGGATGCTCGGGGCCGGAGGACCTGCGGTCGGACGAGGTGGGCATCGTGGTGGTGGGGCTCGGTACGGACGGCCACGGCTACGTGCTGGAGGATTTGTCCGGGCGGTTCGGGCCCGACCAGTGGAAGACCATCGTGGCGGAGGCCTACGACCGGCACGAGGCGGACGCGGTGATCGCCGAGGTGAACTACGGCGGCGCGCTGGTGAAGGAGGTGATCGCGACGGCGGCGCGGGATGGGCTGCCGCTCGTGTTCCGGGAGGTGCATGCATCGCGCGGCAAGGTGGTGCGGGCCGAGCCCATCGCGGCGCTGTTCACGCAGGGCAAGGTCAGCCTGGTCGGGCGCTTCGCCGAGCTGGAGGCGCAACTGCTGGCGATGACGACGGCGGGGTATCGCGGTGACCGCTCGCCCGACCGGCTTGACGCGATGGTGTGGGGGCTGCACTCGCTCTTCCCGCGCATCACGCGGGAGACGCGGGAGGGTGCCGGCGCGTCGGCGGCGTCTCGGCGCGACCCGAGCACGTGGCAGGCTCAGACCATCAACCCGAGCCGGGAGCACTACGGCAGGCATGCTCGGGGCGGTCGCAGTCGCTACAGCCGGCACCAGCGCGGCGACGCGCGGTCTGGGGGAGGCGAGCAGGGGTGAGGCGATGCCGCGCTACGTCATCCGCCGCAGGCGGCTGCCGGTCCTGCCCGCCAGGGCACGCGTGCAGCTCGTCGAGCTCGTGTTCCACGAGGACCGCGAGGTCGCGCAGCTGGCGGCGATGGAACTTCTGGACCGGTGCGGGCACGACGTGATCACGGTGCGGGACGAGGGCGAGGTCAACGTGTTTCAGCGCTGGTGGCTGGACATGGTGATGCCCCGCTCGGACTGTGCGGCATGGCGGGTCGGGGTGAGGTCGGCGCTGTGGAAGCGGTGGGCGCGGTTCAGCACGCGGGTCCCGCCGCTGGTACCGATGGGGGTGCCGTCATGAGCCCCGCTGCGGGGGTCCTGGACGTGGCGCCGGAGCCGGACGCGGCGGTCCGCCGGTCGCGAGGCCATGCGGCGAAGATCGGCGAGGCCGTTCATGCGCTCGAAGTGGCGGGCCGGCTTCCGCGGCATCTGCGCCCGGTGGTGAGGAACGACCGGATACTGGAGTGGCTGGAAGAGAACGGGTACGAGGGCGATCTCCCGAGCCCGCGCGCGATAGGGCGGTGGTGGGCTGACCACGAGGAACTGCTCGCGGCGAGCCAGGATGCATCTGCATAGCGCCCAACTCGCCCAACTCGCCAGATGCACCGGACGGCGATGTTGATCAATGTGCGGTCGATCCCACAACGGAGACCGCCATGGCGACCGCGCCGACGCCCCTCAAGCCCAAAACAGCCTCTCAGCCTGCGGAGCCGATGAATGGTGCGCCGACCCCGCATGCGCCGCCGAAGCGGCTCCGCGAGGGGGCGATCCAGGTCCTGGAGCACTACAACGCGATCTGGGCGGCGGTTGCCCCCAACGATCACACGCTCGCCGATGCAATGCGTCCAGAGTACTGCGGCCTGCGCTTCGAGCGCATGCGGCCCTTCGACGAAATCTGGATCAGGCACGCGAGCGGCGACTGGCTGCTCAAGCTGCTCGTCCTGAAGATCGACCCGATCACAAAGGCGGTGTTCAGCGTGCCCCTGCCGGGCTACCCGCTCGACCTCAAGGGTGCGCGGCTTGCCGAGGCCGATCTGTCCCAGGCGCGCATCGACCAGGTCGAGGCCGGGTGGCGGGTGCTCCTCGGCAACGACATCCTCGCCGACGGGCTGCCCGACGAAGCTGCCGCCTCCGCCTGGCTGGCGAAAAAGCGGGCTGGAGTCGAATGAGCGCCCGTCTCACCCTGATCGCGACGGCGGCCCGGCTGCGCGCGCAGGCTGAGTCCGAGAGCATTGCCCAGGCCTACCGGATGCTGGCCAGCGAGGCACACCCCGACCACGGCGGGTCGGACAGCGCGATGCGGGAGTTGAACGCCGCGCGCGAGCGGCTGTCGCGGCCGGCGAAGGTGGAGGCGCCGAGGAGCGAGCCCAGGACTCCGGTCGCGCCGCCGCGGGCGAGCGCGATCCTGCCGGCGGAGAATGCCAGGACGGTGTGGTGCACGGTGGCGCCGGCCGCGGCGACCATCGAGGATGCCCTCGATCCCCGGTTCCTCGGCGCCAAGCTTGGCCAGATGAAGCCCGGCGACAGGATCGAGATCGTGCACGAGAAGCACGGCTTTCTGATCGAGGGGCTGATCACGGGCATCGACAAGGACGCCGGCGCCGTCGAATACGCGCCGTTGCGCGTGCTCGATCTCAACGGCAGCGCCACCGTGCGGGTCGACTGGGAAGACGCAACCGTCGCCCACGAGGGGCCCCACCATCAATGGGCCGTGCGCATCGGCGGCAGGATCGCGAAGGCGGGCTTTGCCACCGAGGCCCTCGCCAGCGAGTGGCTGCGCCTGAAGCAGCAGATCGCGAGCGCGCCATGACCGATCGCGCGCTGCTGGCGGGGACGAGCAGCAGGCCGAGGCCTGGATACGACGGCTGGCTCCCGACCTTCGGCCCGGAAGCCCTGGATTTCCTCGACATCGGCGTCATCGCCGACCTGCTCCTCGACGATGGCCGGGTGGCCCGGGCGGTGTGGACCTGGATGTGGCCGGACGACAAGGACCCGGTGCAGGTGTGGTGGCCGCTCGATGGCACGCGGCCGTTGGGTTCGCTGGAGGTGACGGCGTGGAGGCGCGTCAGACAGTGATTGCGGCCCGCCAGTTCCGGCGCGAGAAACGCCTCCACGACGCCGCCGCAGCGGTGGGCGCGGGGCAGCAGACCGGCCCCGACGAACGCTGCGCGATCTGCAGGCGCCGTCTCAGCGACCACATCTCTGTCGAGCGGGGTATCGGGCCGGTGTGCTGGTATCTGGTGCTGAACGAGGTGGGGCACCATTGCCGGCCGGCCGCGGCGACGGCGCCAATGCAGGGGGAGCTGCACCTGTGAGCGGAACCGATCCCGAGGCGCGGATCAAGGCCATCGTCTCGCTGGCCCACACGGGCAAGCCGGAGGACGTGGCCGAGTACGAGCGCCTTCAGCCGGAGTTGCGCGGCCTGATCGCCGGCGGGGAGCCGCAGAGCGGCGCGAAGCCGGTTTGGGACTATCAACGCCAGGCCGCCGCCTACGCGCGGCGCGCCCTTGGGAGACGATCATGAGCGAGAACGCAGGCACCCAGGTCGTCGCATGGCGCGACGAAAGCCTCCCGGCGGCCGATCGCCTCAAGGCGTTGACGGCGCTCGCCCACGGCGGCGAGGCGGAACGGGGCACCTACGCTGCCAGCCAGGACCTCGTCCGCGAACTCCATCGCCAGGTCCATGGCGCCGGCCCGGCGCTTCTCGTCGGTGGTCCCGTCGACCAGGCGGCAATCGCGCAGCGCGAGGACCGGATGCGCGAGCTGATGAAGGACGCGCACAGGGACGACGACGCCAGCAGGCGGCGCTACGCGGCCGCGCAGCCCGAACTGATGCAGCTGGCGGCCGAGATCGAGGCGCTCAAGCGTGGCGAAAAACTGTCCCCCGCAGCCAGGCCGGAGACGCCGGCCAAGCCAAAGCCGGCGAACGTCACCGAGTACGGCGATCTGCCTGTGCCCGACGGGCAGACGGAAAACGACGTGATCGACGACCGCCTGTGGTCCGAGGCTCTCCCCGTCTTCGCAGACCTCGGCCTGCAGCCCGGCCAAGTCGCCGGTCTGGGCGACCTGTTCCGCAAGCTGGAGGTCACGGCCGAGCGCCTGCGGGCGGAAGAGGTGGCGGAGGTCGGCCAGCAGATGTTCGATGAGACCTACGCCGCGCTGCACAAGGTGCACGGGGACAGGACCGACGCCGTGCTCAACGAGGCGAACGAGGTGCTCCGGCGCCTTGCACCCAACGGCGCCAGCAAGCGCCTGGCAAATCTGCCGCTCGCGGGCGGCGGAGTGCTGGGCTCCCACCCCGGGTTCGTGCAGATGCTGGTCTCGCTCCGGGGGAAACGGTGATGGCCACCATCCCCGACGGCTTCCCGCCGCAACCGCCCGAACCGCCGACGGCATACGATCTCGCCATCCAGGAGCTGCTGGAGGCCGGGCGCCGCGAGCGTGCCGAGTTCCAACACAGGCGCCTCGCCGCTCGCCTCGGGGTCGACCTGCCGGAGCCCGTCATTCCGCGAGGTGAGCGATGATCGCCACCCTCGCGCCGCTGCCGCCCGAGGAGCCGCTCGACGACTCCACGCCCGAGGAGCGGCTGGGCGCCGCGCTGCGCGTGCATGGCGGCGACGTGCTGGAGTACGCCGGCCAGTTGAGCATCGAGCAGCGCCGCGACGGGACGATCTCAAGGTCGCTCTGGCGCGACATCAAGCGCGCCGTGGCGCGCCTGAACGAGGCGGTCACCGACTTTGCCAGGGAGAAGCCTGCCAATGGCTGACCGACGACAATCCGCCATCGGCGACCTGCGCAGCCAGGTCGAGGCCGCACGCGCGCTGGTCGCCGCGCTGTACCCCATCCTGGAGAACGACGACGACGCCCGCCGCGACATGGTGGAGGGCGAAACGGACCTGCACGACGCCATCCGCGCCGGTGTCGCCCGCATCGTGGAGATCGCGGCCTTGCGAACGGGCATCCAGGCGACGACCAAGGTCCTGAAGGAGCGCCTCGACCGGCTCGATGCGCAGGAAGAGCGCCTGCGCGCCGCGATGCTCGCCGGCATGGAGATCGCCAGCCTGCCGCGGCTGGAGACCCCGCTCGGCACGGTGTCGCGCAAGGCGGTGGCGCCGTCGGTGGTGGTGACCGATGAATCCATCGTCCCGGCCGGTTTTTGGAAGCGCGCCGATCCGGCGCTCGACAAGCGTGCACTGCTCGCCGCCCTGAAGGCGTTGCCGGCCGGCGCGCGCATTCCTGGTGCCGAGCTGTCGAACGGCGGGGCGACGATCCAAATTCGCTAAGGAGTCAACCATGGCCGACGGAACCCAAACCGCCCTCGTCCCCTACGAGGCCTTCAAGTCGGAGCTGGTGGCGCGGCAGGACGAGATCGCCGCGCTGCTGCCCTCGACGATCAGCCGCGAAGCGTTCGTCAACACCGCCATCGTCGCCGTGAAGAGCAACCCGGCGCTGCTCGAATGCGACCGCCGCAGCCTGCACAAGGCGGTCACGGCCGCGGCGATGGATGGGATGCGCCCCGACGGCCGCGAGGGCGTGATAATCCCCCAGAAGGAGGACGGCAGGCTCACCGCGCGCTGGCAGCCCATGGCCTTCGGCATCCGCAAGCGCGCCCGCGAGCTCGACGGCATCATCGTCGACGCGCAGGTGGTCTACGAGCACGATCATTTCCGGCGCACCCAGGGCGACGACGCCAGGATCGAGCACGAGCCGGCGCCGCTCGGCACCGACCGCGGCAGGCCGGTGGGCGCCTACGCCATCTTCAAGAAGGGCGCCGAAATCCTGCACCGCGAGGTGATGGATGAGAAGCAGATTGCGGCCGTGCGCGCAATCAGCAAGCAGCCGAACGGGCTGATGTGGGCGAAGTTCACGGACGAGGCCTGGCGCAAGACGGTCGTGCGCCGCGGGGCCAAGACCGTGCCATGCAGCGATGCCCTGCGCACCGTGCTGGGGCGCGACGACGACCTCTACGATGTCGGGCGCGATATCACCCCGCCGGCGCCGCAGCTCGCGCCGGTGAGGGGACCGGCGATCCCCGTCACGTGGCGGGCAGGGGAGGCGCTGGAGCATGTGCCCGTGCGCGAGTTCAAGGAGCGGGCGACGGCGTTCATCCGCAGCCAGGAACCGGCCGCAGTGACCGACTGGGCCAAGCACAATGCGCTGGGGCTGCGGGAGTTCTGGGGCCTCGACAAGGACGCCGCGCTGGCGCTGAAGGGTGAGATCGAGAAGGCGGTGGCGCGCCAGAAGGCGATGCCGCTCGTCGAGGAGCCCTCCGCTCCGGCTTCAGCGGAACCCGCCGGCGAGGCTGCCCTGTTCGCCCAGGACGCACCCGAGCCCGACGACCGCGAAATCGTCATGCGCGATCTGCTCGCCGCGCTCGGCAAGGAGCCAGACCCGAAGAAGCGTGTGGCGATCTGGGCGGACAGCGAGCAGGCGCGCCAGGCCCTGACGGACGAGCAGGTCGCCCGCCTCAAGGCGGCGCTCGACCAGATGGAACTGCAGGCCGGCAAGCCGCGGGGCAGGGCGGCGGCGTGATCCGGCCGAACGTCAGACGATGTAATACCTTTGGTAGCCAGTTGATTCGTTGCGTCCCCGAGTCCCCTGAAGCCTGAAAGAGGACGGCCGCGCCGGCGCTCCCGGCAGTGCCGGGACGTGCCCCATGAGCCTGATCGACTGCATCCGCAGCGCCCAGCGGCAGGGCGCCATGGACGACGAGACCGCCGACCGGCTGGTCAGGCGTTTTGGGGAACTGACCGCGCGCGGGGTCTCTGCCGACGACGCCAGGCTGCGGATGATTGCCGAGGAAGAGGCGAACGCTGTCAGCCACGGCGTCGCTGCCTTCGAGGAGTTGCTCCACCACGGGCGCTCGGTGGCCGACGCGAAAGCGGAGGCAGTGAAAGGATCGGGCCTCGCGGAAGAGCTGGCCGACCGCCTCCGGACCGATTTGGATTCCCGTCGGTTTCTGGAGGAAGCGCCGCAGGCGCGGACCGCAGGCCGCACGCTCAGCCCCGACCAGGAGCGGCAATTCGCAGAGGCGTTCTCGACCTTCCAGACAAAGGAGGAGCGGCTCCGGGAACTGCGGGCAATTACCGGCGACCGGTCCATCGGTCAGGGCACGCTCAAGAAGGTCCAGCGCGACCTGGCCGAGCGCGGGCTGATCGAGCTGCGCGGCGCGGGGAAGGCGGTCGAGCCGGCCGCTCGCGTCGAGCCGGAGTTCGCGATCCCCAGGCTCGCGAAGAAACAGACCCGCGCCGCCGTCAAGCCGCACAGCGGCGTGTTTGCCGCCAGCGCCGAACTCGCATGGAGCGGCCTGCCGACGGCAGAGTTCCGGGCCAACCTGCGGCACATCGCCGAGAAGCGGGCACGGAAGGACGATCCCGCCGTCTATGGCGACCTGACGACGCCGGAGAAGGTGGAGGCGCACATCAACGATGTGCTGGCCAGCCCGAGCTTCGCCGCAGTCCGCATGCTCGACGGCAAGCCCCACGAGCTCGTCATCGTGCGGCTGGGCACGGACGGCCTGGATCACGTCGTGGGTGTGGCGCTCCATAAGGGTGACGGGACCGGCCGCATGTACATCGCCACGGCCTTCAACCAGAAGCGTGCCGATACCGTGAACCGCCTCGCAGCTGCCATCGATCAGGGCGGAGCAGACGCCCTCAAACGGCAGCAGACCCCCGCCGGTCTGAATGAAATCCGCTCCCTGATTGAAGCGGCACCTACAGACAAGCGGGGGCCTGCATGGGAGCAGATTAATACTTCGCTCGCTCGTGAGCAAGCGGCCCTTCGCGAGCGGCCAAAGGTAATCGATCCCAGCAGCGACTACGGCGCCCGCCAGGAGGCCGCCGAGGCGCTGATGACCGGGGAAAGGGCCGTACATGCACCCGCCGACTTGGTCAGGGCAGTCGTCGGCGCCATCAGCGACGTAGAGGATGTCCTGCCGGCTGGCGTCCGCGCCGGCGCGTTGGAGAAGCTGGAGGCGCTCAGGACCGGCGGAGGATACGACCCAAGGGTCCGGGCCACCTATCGGATGCCCAACGGCGACCGCATTGCGATCGACGGCAGGATGTCCGAGTTTACGACCTCCACGGCCTTCTTGGATACGGACACGTCAACGATCTGCCTGAACATCTTTGGCCGCCGCGGCCTTCCGTCGGGCCAGCACGCGGTCGGCGATCTTGTCGAAGGACTCGCTGGGCGCGAGCTGGGGGAGCGAGCGGCGCCGGGAGCCGGCATCCCCTTTGACCTGGCCGTTCGCAGCGTGGTCCTGCACGAGGTTCTCCACGCCTTGTGGAGGGGCCTCGACGACGTGTCTCGGCGTTCTCTTGTTGCGCATGCCAACAGTCTCCGCACGTTAGATATGACGTATCATGAGTTCTGGGCGAAAACGCACTGGGACTCGCGGGTGGACGATGCGCGGGGCTCCGTCACCATCCGCGAAGCTTATACAGAACTCGGCGCGACACCGGAAGTGCTCGATCAAGAGGCCGTCGCGCACATGGTGCAACTCGCCGCAGCTGGGGCATTGACGGCCGAAGATGTGGCGCCGGTCCGGGACATTCTGAACGCGCTGCTCGACGGGCAGCAAGGTCACATGACCGTGGCGCTCGATGTGGAGGCAGGGGGGAGTACGGCGAGCAGGCTGCGGCGCCTGGCCGACCGGATCCGCGCACTACAGGATCCCCGCGCCCACAGCAGCGATATGGCGCTGCGTGAGGAAGCCGGCAAAGCAATCCGCGGCCGCGCCACCTTTCAGGTGTCCGGTGGCGTGCACACGGCCGTCTATCGGGCGCTTGCCGACGTGGTCGATGTTGCGCCGGCCGGTGTCCGCGTAGGCGCGTTGGAGAAGCTGGAGGCGCTGGGGTCCCCACGCGATGCCGGCGTCGAGCCGGTGAGCGCAACGCCCGCGGCGGGCGAGCCTGTTCCGCCGCCGCTGACGCCGGAGGACATCGATCACCTTGTGGACGCCTGGACGTACGTCGCGATAAGCCGGAGGCTGGCCAGCGGCGGCGAGCTGCGGCCTGAAGTGTCGAGGGTAGAGGCGGAACTCGCCCGTTACGGGGTCGCCCATGCCAAGAGTGTCGAGGAACTTCGCGACATCCTCCATGCCAAGAGCGTCGAGGACGCCCGCAAGCTCCGCCAAGCCCGCTACGCAGAGGAGCAGCGCACCAATCCCGTAGTGCGCGCCACCTACAGGACGGCGGACGGGGAGCAATTCGTGCTGGAGGGGGAACTTTCCAAGTTCACCGACACAGGCGCGTTCTCCCTTCCTGAGGACAACGTGATCGCCCTAAACATCTTCGGTATTGGTTCTCTTGCCGGCGAGAATCTCGGCGGCGATCTTGTCAAAGGCGGCGGGCGTGATCTGGGGCGGCGGCCGGCGAGGATGGGGGTCCCGTTCGACCGTGCGATCCGCGGAATCTTCCTGCACGAAACGCTCCACTCGCTTTGGGAGTCCCTTCCCCGGGATGTCCGCGATGCTCTTGTCCGCCATGCCAATGACCTCGATGTTCTCGGGACGCACTACCATGACTATTCCCAGGTGAGCATGTGGGAACCGCGGGAGCCGACCTACGACGCACGCGATCGCATCACGCTTCGGGACATTATAACACATCGGGGCGCGACAGAGCAGGTACTCGATGAAGAAGCTGCAGCTTACTTTGTCCAGCTGGCGATGATCGGCGCCTTCAGGGCTCATGATGTCGAGCCGGTGCGGGATGTCCTGGAGCGGCTGTTTGGCCCGAAGCGCGTAGCGCAAGGCCTCGGCGCACGCCCGGCGGGCCGGCGGGCTGCGCTGGAGGGCGCCGCCGGGATCATCCCCCGGATGACGCCCCGCGACAGGCTCAACGAGGAGCGGGAGGTCCTGGGGCTCAGGTACGGGCCGTGGGCCATGGCGCACCTCCATTTCGACGCGATGACGAGGGCGCCCGGCTGGCGGGGAGGCGAAGTCCGAGCGCGTATCAAGGAGTACACCGGGCTCGATCTCACCTCGCGTGACATTCGCGACATGGCGAAGGAGAGGCTCGGTCTGCGCGACCTGACTCAGAGGGGCCCGCTGCCCGACAGGCGGTTGAACGCCCTGGAGGGCCCCCGCCCAGAGGGTGAACTGCCCTATGGGTTGCGCCGGCAGATGGCGGAGCTGAGCCGGCAGCGTGGCGAGGATGCTCGCCTCCTCGGCCGGGACCTTCGCAGCCCCGGCGTCGAGGCACTCGCCCAGAGCAATCAGGCGCAATTCATGCGCGAGATGATCGAGGCCTGCCGGAGATGAGAAAGGCGGCCCTCGGGCCGCCCCCCTCGTTCAGTTGCGCAGCGCATGCGTCGACTCGTCGAGGTCGATCTCGCCCTTGCCGTCGCCGTCGCGCCACACGGCGAAGTACGCATGCTCGATCGGGATGGCGAACGGGACGGAGTGGTCGTCCTCGCCGGCGGTCGCGACCGCCTCGCGCGCCGCCGATGTCACCGCGTCGAAGCTCCACCCCAGCGCGTTGATGAGCCCCACGGCGCGGTCGCTGAACCGCACGGGCTCGATGCGGGCGATGCGAGTCATGTTGATGGTGTCGAGCACCCACGTCGCGGGCCCCACGGGGAGCAGCACCAGCCAGTTGCCGGCGACGAAGACGTGGAGGCGGATGTCGGACGTCGGCGCCGGCGGGTTCCGGAACTCGAACTCCGCGCCGAAGTGCTTGACGATCTCGTCGATTGCCGCGGCTGCGAGCGTGTCGTGGTGCGCGACCGCAGCGGCGCGGTCGGTAATCTGGATGCGTGGCATCGGTGTGTTCCTCCTGGTCGCGCAGGCGCACGGGTGCCGCCCCGCGAGACGCGGGTGGGCTTGCCTGCAGACAATCGTGGAATGGCTCCGCTAGGAGCTGGAGAACCCGGAGCGGACGATCACTGAGCGCAGCGCCTCGGCAAGCTGGGCGCGCACCAGGTTGCGCTCGCGCTCGACGTGGTCGAGCACGGCGCCGGCGAGCTGGTCAGCCAGCTGGCCCGCGAGGGCCGTGTCGTCGGCGATGACGGCAATCTGCTCGCGCAGAGCCCGCAGGCGCTGGCCGGCCGGGATGTGTGTCATGTCGCATCTCCTCAAGAAATGAAGGTGGGGCCCACGCGGGTGTCGACCCCCGCGGACGCGCCCCGACTCCATGCATCTCGTCCGGCATTGGCCGCGTCTGGCGGAGCGGGTCCCGGACGGCTTGCATGGCAATTCAATGCGTGCGGCCACCGCTCGCGAGCAGCGCCTGGAGTTCCTCGACGGCCGCGCGCTCGCGCTGCTCGCGCCGCAAGGCCAGCTCCTCCTTCCATGTGCGCCCGGACTTCCGCGCGGCATCGGCGGCTGCGGACTCCTCGGCGGTCATGCGGCGGGGAGGGCCGTAACTCATGTTGACGAGGATCCCCATGATCCGCTTCCGCTCGTCCTCGGTAAGGAACTGCAACATCACGCCGATCGCGCCGGAGTAGTTGCGGTCGAGGATCCATCTGCGTGCGAGCCAATGAATCGTACGAACATGGTCGCTGGTCGCAGGGGCAGCCGGCCGCGCGGGCTGGTTTCCGGAGCCGTCGCCGAAGAGGTCGGCCTGTGCACTGAACTCGCGCAGCGCCTGCCGCCGGCTCGGTCTCTTGCGTGACATGCGTCCTCCCTCCATGCGCAGTGCGCTCGCGGCGCGCACGAACCGCGCCGCGAGCGTCAGCCTTCCACTGGATCAGTCCTGGATGCTCAGACAGTCGCAGGCCGGGCCGGTGGAGGTGTGAGCATGACGCTGCCGTCGTCGTGCTCCTCGGCGAGCACGCCGCGGTGGACTCGGATGCGTGGAGGAGAGGCGCGGCGCGGGTTTGCGCAGGCGCGTGGGCGGAGTAGAAGCGCAGAAGCCATGTCACGCTACCCCTTTTCTGCTGCGTGGCTGGTCAGGGCCCGCGCGGCGTTGCAAGCACCGCGCGGGTCCGCTCATCAGGGACGCACGAAAGCGACGCGGAGACCCGTTACAAATTTGACGTTGCGGCGGCCACCTTAGCTGCTCGTCGTCCTTCATCGGTCGGCCGAACGCGCGCCCACCGCACTAAGGCGAAACGCGAATCCGGGGCGAGGTCCCCGAGGGCTCAGTCGGGATGCGCCACCAAGCCTACCACGCCGGCGGGTCACATCTTTGTGAGCGCCGACCCGATCAGGTGGGGTCGTACTCCGGGTCCATGCGCGGATCGAAGCGCTCCCCGCCGCCGAGCGTCAGTACGCCCTCCACCAGGGCGACGATGGCATCCGCCGGGCCCGCAGTCGGACGCGCACCATCGGCGCGCTTGTATATGGCGAGCTTTCCGATAGCCGGTCCCATGCAATAGCCGTCACGATGCTCCTTCTCCCACCAAGTCCAGATCGCCTCGGCGAGCTCGACGCAGTCCGCCCAGGTCCGGACCGGGCGGGCTGCCATGCGCTGCTCGATCGGCCGATATTCGTCCATGATGGTGTCGTACCAGGGCGTACCGGGCCCTCCAGGACCTGGGCCCGGCTCCATATAGATTGCGCGCAGCGCGCGCCTGATCCTGCGCAGTTCCAGCGCCTCGGCTGAGAACGGCAGCGGCGCTGTCTTCACCGGCAACGCCGCGGCCGCCCCGAGATCGGCCGGCAGGGCGAGGGCCCCTTTCCCGGACCACGGCAGCAGCAGCCCCCCGGCGCCCAGCGCCTTGCCGAGGGTGGAGAGAAACTGGCGACGACTGGACATTTGACGATCTCCTTCGAACAAGCAGCCCCCTGCCCCATGCTAAAAAGTCTCAGGCGCCTGGACGGCCCGGCGGGTTGACGATCCTGGTCGGGTCGAGGCCGTGCCACTGAAGCACAGCCTCGATCAGGCGTGCCGCACGCCTCTGGAACACATCGCCGTCGTCGAGGGATTTCATTCTTCCGTCGTCGCCGTCTTCGAAGTAGCGCGCGAGCACGGCTCGCACCAGGATGTCATCATGGGACCGCGGCGGGTTGGGAACCAGGGCCTCCAGCTCCTCCAGGCGCTCCTCCCACTTGCTCACCTCCGCATTGGCGGCATCGCGCTCCGGACCCGCGAGCAGCGTCCCTGAACGGGTGCAGGCCTCCCCCTGGCGCGTCACCGCTTCGTAAATCCTGGCGAGCAGCCGGTCGCGTTGGTCGCTCGCCGCTTCCCTCGCCTCGATCGCGTCGTCGATCCGCTCGGAGACCAGATCGACCGCCGCCTCGATGCCGTCGGCGCAGTATTCGAGGCCGGCGAGGAACGCCCCCTCACCCTCGTGGAAGGGCCACTCCAGCCCATGCTGACGCTCCCAGCCTTTCATGATCGCGCGCAGCGTGGTTACGCCATGGCGGGCCTTGCGAAGCATCTCCTCCAGCTGCTCGACGAACCCGTCCGCAAGGACCGGGGCCTTCCCCGCAAAGGCCATCCGCGAGCGCGCCAGCGCCTCCTCGCGCCGGCGGCCTGCCTCGGGGTCCACGCCGTCGAGGTCCTTCTTCGACAGCAGGCCGCGGGCATGATCCCAGTCGAATGCCGCCAGCCGGTAGTCGTGAAACAGGTCGGCAAGTTTGCCGCTCAGGCATTGGACGCCGATCTCGATGTCGTCCTTGAACGCGTAGAGGTCCTGGATGTCCTTGTCGGCGAGCGGCGGCATGCGCGGGCGCTCGTCCGCAGCACGGGCCGGGGCCGGCGCCTCCGCCGACGCTTTGGGCCAAGTGCGCGCGAGGATCGCCTCGATATCTTCCTGCGTCGGGCTCGCGGCCTTCGAGTTGATGAGCGCAACGATGGCGCCGGCGGCTTCCTGGATCGACATCGGCAATACTCCTTTGTGGACAATCAGTCGTCACGCGGCTTGCGCGTCAGGTTGGAGACTACACCCGTCTTCGGCACGCCGTTGGGGGGATCGCAGCGGGCGCCCCAGAACTTGAGCAGCTGCCCGAGCTGCTCCCGCCGGGCCGGCGGCAGGGCCTCGATGTCGGTCTGTGTAATGGCGTTGAGCAGGGCGACCAGCTTGGTGATGATCGGGAAGGGCATGGTGGCGTCCTCCGGTTGAAGAGAAGCCGCCCGGCGCGTGCGGGGGAGGTACGTCGCCGGGCGGCCGGCCCCGCCCGCAGGAGAGGTGGGGCGGGGATTGGTGTCAGACCCGCGTCACTGCCGCCCGCGGCCGTCTTTGAGGTCCGCCAGCACGCCGGCCTTGGCGTCCATGACGGTGGCGCCCTTGGCGGCCCGGTGCGCCTGCTCCAGAGCCTCGACGAGGCGGCGGCGCTCGGCCGGAGGCAAGCCCGCGACCTGGGCCGCATCCAGGCCCTGCAGGGCGGCGATCAGCTTGTCGCTGGTGTCGATGCTCACGGCAGCAGGTCCTCCACTTCCTGGGCGAGCCCTGGCCGGCCGTAGGCGTGGCGCAGCGCGTTCGCCACACGCTGCGCATCGTGGCGCGTCCGGGTCTCTGCGAAGGCCTTCAGCTCCAGGCTCAGCGTGTACGGCATCGCCCCGGCGAACTCGGCGATGATGATCGCCACCACCCCCGCGACGGCATCTGCGGGGAGCTGGCGGAGGTGGTCGGGCGTGTCGGGGTCGCTGTCCGGGGCAATGGGCATGGCGGGCACTCCGGAATGAGGTTGGGGCATGGGACGCGCTCCACTGAAAAAACGGCAGGCGGAGAGGACGGACTGCTTGTGTCAGACTTGTCAGACATGTTATTCATGTATGACGACATAGCAAGTGCAAACTTCGCCGCCATGGGTACACAGGCGGCATGGCCCAGAGGCGAAACAGAAAAATGGATGTGCAGGTTGCGCTCCGCATTAGCTACGACCTTGACCAGGAGATCGAGGCGTGGATCGCCGACATGCGCCCCAAACCGACAAAGTCGGCGGCAATTCGCGAGCTGATCGTGGAGGGGCTGAAGGCCATCAAGGCGGAAAAGGCCGAGAAGCCCCCCAAGGGCCGAAAGTAGTTTGTTTCTGTAGGGAGAATTGACGATGCCAAGGATTGTCCTCGCCGCCGTAGCGGCTTGCCTGCTCGCGAGCTGCGTCTCGAACTCACAGAGCTACATGGCCGACGGCCAGAAGGCGGAGATCATCAACTGCACGCCGGGATGGACTGGCGGCCTCGTCGGGGCCATCGCCCAGGCGCAGACCTCGTGGGGCACCTGCTACGAAAAGGCTGGCGAACTGTGCGGTGCTCGCGGCTACACCGTGCTGACCAAGTCCGACGATCCGGGATTCACTTTACAGGCCAGCCGCTATGGCGGCTTCGCGAACACCACCAACCAGCGCGTGCTTATCATCAGGTGCAAGGGTAAGCCATGATCACCAAGGCCATCGAAATCCGCGACCGCAACACCTTCATTCCGGCCATCGCCATCAGGACCGCGTGGGCCAACGAGGGGCAGCGCTACCTCCTCCGCCGCGCGGGCTGGCCCAGCGATGGCGTGATCCTGGTGCACCTCCAGAACTGCCGCTCGGCCGGCGACCCCTACGACTGGGGCAACCGCACCATGACGGCGGCCCACGAGTGGCTGCTCACCCACTACGATGAGGTCGAGGACGGCGCCGTCGTCGATGTCGAGTTCATCCTCGGGGAGACGAAGGAGCCCAAGGTGTCGGAGCGGGTCGAGGTGCCGTTGCCGTGACGATATCGACACCCGCCGGCACACACTACATCGTGCACATTCTGCCCCTTCACCGCCGACGACTCGGCCGGTCTGGCCTGTGCGTGCGCCCAACCCACTGGCTTGCGATGGCTGGCCGGCACGAGGTCGTAGCGAACACGCGGCGCGACGCGTTGGCGAAGCTCAAGGAAATCGTGATGAAGGAGGAGCGGCCCTAGCTTACCGCCGCTTCGACGGGAACAACAGCTCCCTGCGCGACCCTGCGGCTCAGCCAGTACCGCGCCGAGAACCTCACCTCCTCACGCATGTCGTGCGTCCCGGCTGCCAGCCATTCCAAGTAGTCGGCCGGCACGGCGTCGAACCGCTCGCCGCGGTGCTTCCCGAACCGGAGGACGCTGAGCAGCGCCGGTTCGCTCGACCACTGCACGAGTTCCGGCCAGGTCGCATGCTTCGCGATCTCATTGAACACCGCGGCCGTGACGATCACGTCAGAGAGCGCCCGGTGCGGGCTCAGCGTGTGGCGGTCGACGCCGAACGGGTTCGCGAAGCCGAACCGATACCTGAGCGCCTGGTTGTTGTGCGCCGGCAGGTCCGGCCAGATGCGCAGGGCGGCCTTGTACGTGCAGACCCACGTCGCATCGCCCATGAGCAGCCCGAGGAATGAGCGCTCGAAGTCGGCGTTATGCGCCACGTAGGCGTCGGCACCTTTGAACAACTCGAACACCGCCATGAGGGGCGGCGCGCCGGCGAGGTCCTCGTCGATCAGGTGGTGCACGGCGCTCGACTCGGGCGGCACCGGGATGCCCGGCCGGACCAGGGTGCTCTGCTGGTTGGCGATGGTGCCGTCCTCGCGCAGGTTTAATTGGGTGCCTAGACAGTGCACATCATCGGAGTCCTCAACGGCAAGGGCGGCGTGGGAAAAACCACTCTCACGGCATGCCTAGGCGTTCGTGCGTCCGAGACCGGGACGCCCACGTTGCCGTGGTCGATCTCGACCCCGCGAGCAGCTTTGCCGAGCGGTACGCCCGCCGCGGTTCGCCCGACAACCCCGCCCTCTACAGAGGCGCCGACCGCGCCAGCGATGCGGTCGAAGCTCTGCAGCTCACCAGCCCCTACACCCATCTGTTCCTCGATGGCCCGCCCAACTCGATCCTGCTGACCGAGGATGCGGTCCGCGTGTGCACCCTGGTGCTTATCCCGATTCGCGCGAGCGGGCTCGACATCGGCTCGTCCCGCGACACGATCCACATGTGCCAGGACTACGGCACGGCCTGCCTCATCGTTATCAACGCCAAGGGACAGCACGACGGCAGGCTCGCCGAGGAGGCCCGCGCACTGCTCCGCTCTTGGAAGGTGCCCGTGGCCGAGACGGTGATCGCGCACCGCCTCCAGTTCATCAACGCCATGACCACCGGCAGGACCGGGCCCGAAAGGGACCCCAAGGCCGCGGCCGAGATCGACGACCTCTGGGGCGAGGTGAAGGCGGCCCTGCGCAAGGCAGCGAGGGGCCGGCCATGACCAACGAAGAGCAGGTCGATTCCTTCGCGTCCCTGTTCGCCGGCCCTCCCGGCGACCAGCA